>VGVE01000001.1 GCA_016874135.1 Gammaproteobacteria bacterium
CACAGGCTCCGGCGGTGGCGAGGGTGCTGGTACCGAAGACGCCGCTGTCGGTGCGGCGGGTTCCGCAACCGTTTGCGGCGGAGGTGGCGTGCTGACCGCCACATTCACATCGGTCTCGATCGCGATGAGTTCTGTACCGACGGTAACCATGTCGCCCGGCGTGCCACTGGTGCGAAGCACGCGGCCACTCTTCGGCGCAGGCACTTCGATATTGGCTTTGTCAGTCATGACATCAACGATGATCTGGCCTTCCTTGATCACATCACCGGGTTTGACATGCCAGAGGATGATCTCGGCCTCAACCGTCCCTTCACCAAGATCCGGTAGTTTGAAGATGAACTCGCTCATGCCATCTCCAGCACTTTTTCGAGCGCCGCAGCGACACGACTCTTGGTCGGAAAATAATCCCACTCGAATGCATGAGGGTAGGGTGTATCCCAACCGGTAACACGCAGGATCGGCGCTTCCAGGCTGTAGAAACATTCTTCCTGCACGGTGGCCGCGAGCTCGGCGCCATAACCGCTGAAACGCGTGGCTTCGTGAACCACCACGCAGCGCCCGGTCTTTTCCACGCTCTGCACGATGGCTGGTACATCGAGGGGTGAGAGGGTTCGCAGGTCGATGATCTCGGCGTCGATTTCCGCATGATCCGCGGCTGCCTGGCAGACATGCACCATCGTGCCGTAACAGAGCACGGTCACTTCTTCACCGGCGCGAACGATTTCGGCGCGACCGATGGGCAGCGTGTAGTAGTCGCTCGGTACTTCACCCTTGGGGTGGGTGCTCCATGGCGTTGCCGATTTGTGTGGATCGCCGTCGAACGGGCCGTTGTAGATGCGCTTCGGCTCAAAAAAGATGATCGGGTCGTCGTCCTCGATTGAGGCGATCAGAAGACCCTTGGCATCGTAGGGGTTGGAGGGCATCACCACTTTCACACCACACAGGTGGGTGAAGATCCCTTCAGGACTCTGTGAGTGCGTTTGCCCACCGCGGATGCCGCCACCACACGGTGTGCGGATCGTGACCGGTGCGAAAAAGTCCCCCGCCGTGCGATACCTGAGCCGCGCCAGTTCGCTGATGATCTGGTCGCAGCCTGGATAGATGTAGTCTGCGAACTGGATCTCCGCCACGGGTCGCAGTCCGTTTACGCCCATGCCGATGGCGCTGCCGACAATGCCACCTTCGGCGATTGGCGCGTCGATGACACGGTGTTCGCCGTGTTTGCGCTGCAGGCCATCAGTGCAACGGAACACACCGCCGAAGTAGCCGATGTCCTGGCCGATAAGCACTACGTTTGGATCACGCGACAGCATGATATCCATTGCCGAGTTGATCGCCTGTACCATGTTCATGCGAGACATGTCAGTGACCCTCCCGTAGATCGTCGTATTCAAGCATCTGCTGGCGCTGCAGGATCAGGTGGTTGGGCATGTCCGCATAGACGTCCTCGAAGAGTTCGTTCTTGTCGAGGAAGGGGCCTTCGGTCATGGTTCCGTAGGACACCGCCTGTTGCCACTCCGCTTCCACCTGCTTCTGCACTTCTTCGATCAGGGTACTGTGGCGCGATTCGGACCACTGGCCAAACTTGATGAGGTGTCTCTTCAGTCGTTCGACCGGATCGCCGTAAGGCCAGGCCTCTGGTTCGTTCTTGGGCCGGTAGCGGGAAGGATCGTCGCTGGTTGAGTGGGCATCCATGCGATAGGTAAGCAGCTCGATCAGCGTCGCTCCGGTTCCCGAACGAGCACGTTCTGCGGCCCATGCAGTGACCGCGTAAACGGCGAGAAAGTCATTGCCATCCACGCGGATGCCGGGAATGCCATAGCCGGGACCTCGCGCCGCGAAGGGCAGATGTTCACCGCCTGCCGTACCCTGGAAAGTGGAGATCGCATACTGGTTGTTGACGATGTTGAGGATCACCGGGGCGCGATACACCGATGCAAACGTCATGGCGTGGTGGAAGTCGGCCTCGGCGCTGGAACCTTCGCCGATCCAGACAGCCGCAACGTCGTCTTCGCCCTTGATGGCCGCCGCCATGGCCCAGCCGACCGCTTGTGGATACTGGGTGGTGAGGTTGCCGGAGATGGAAAAAATGTTGCCGCGTTTCCAATGGTACATCACCGGCATCTGCCGACCCTTGCACATGTCCTTGCTGTTGGAAAGGCACTGGCACATCAGATCGACGAGATTACGCCCTCGCGCAATCTGCAATCCCTGCACACGGTAGGACGGAAACAGCATGTCACTCGGTTTGAGTGCCATCGCCGCGGCCACCGCCACGGCTTCTTCGCCGCGCGACTTCATGTAGAACGAAATCTTGCCCTGGCGCTGCATACGTAACATGTGATCGTCGTAAAGACGCGTTTCGATCATGTGGCGCAGGCCAAAGATGAGATGCTCCAGATCGAGCTGCGGATCCCAGGGTCCCGTGGCGACACCCTCGTCATCGAGCACTCCAACCATTCGCCAGATCAGATCATTCGACAGCTCCCGGATACGGGTATGGGGGTCGGGTCGCGCCACTTCGCCGGCGGCAACACGTTCGACGTAGCTGAAATCAGGATCTGCACCGGGCCTGGCCGGCGGCAGGGGAATGTGCAGGCGGGGTTTGCGGGTCATCCTTCCTCACTAGCTTGATCTGCAGCATGTAAGGAAAAGTGTGGCAGAGACCCTGCGGCCCTGCCAGCTGATGTGTCATGAATCGGCTGATTTGGCAGGCAACGGCTATCTCAAGGCTCGTGAACAGTGATGCCATCATTCTCTGCCGGCAACTCAAAGACCATGCCGTCTCGCGTCAGCACCGTACCCTCCGGCAAGTCCCGCAGAAAGACGTTTTCCATCAAGGCGTTTCGGGGCGGGGGAACGAGATGATAGGCAGCGAGCATCTTTACGCCGGCTTGCTCCGCGGCCTTCCCAAGCATCGATGCGTGCGCATGGTAGTTCTGGATGTCATGCATGATGCGCGATTGCCGCTCCCGACCAAATCGCTTGGTGGCTTCTTCCATGGCGCTGATCATCGGCATGGACAGCGCATCGTGGAGGAGGAGATCCGCATTCCCGACGGCCGTGACAAGACTGTCCACGGCGTTGCTGTCGCCGCTGATCACGACGGAACGGCCTTTGTAGTCGAAGCGGTAACCAACCGCAGGTTTGACGGGGCCGTGATCCACGGGGAATGCAGAGATGCGCAGCTCCCCGTCCTGCCAGACTTCATCCGGAGCGATTTCGCGGAATCCGAGTTCGCCGAGTGCCGGTGGCAACAGGTCTTCACCATGGTGGGAGACGCGGTAGCTGCGATCGAGCGCGAAGGCTTCATTGAATCCTTCGGCGATCCGTTCCACCCCGGCGGGACCGATGAGTACCAGTGGCGCCTTGCGACCGCTGACCCAGCTGTTGAGATTGAAGTCGGGAATGCCGGAGATGTGGTCCGAGTGGAAGTGTGTGATCAGGACGGCCTTGATATTGACGGTGGATTCACCGAAAAGATTGAAGGTCTCGCTGGACCCTTCGCCCGCATCAACGAGGTAGAGCGTTTCGCCGGCCATGACCGCGATACACGCCTGGGCACGATCCGGTGACGGCAAGGGGGATGCTGTGCCGCACATGAATACCCTGATACCGTCATAGCGAGTGACGGATTGCGACTGCATCGCAGCGTTGATCAGTCGGGGCAGAAGCAGGTCTTGACCGGTCCGTGTCGAAACGGCAAGCCAGGCCACGGCACCGAAGGCGATACCGAGGATGAGCAATCCACGCAGCAATTTATTCATGCCGGGTCAGTTTTGGGACTTCATGCCAGCGTATCAAAGGCAGCAGTGCGCATTGCATCCCTTTGATGGCCGAAGGATCATCCGATCGGAGAAGGGAATAACTCAGCATGTTCGATATCCTGATTGTCGGCGCCGGCAGCAGTGGCGCAGCTATTGCCGCACGTGCATCGGAAAATCCGAACCTGTCGATCTGCCTGGTCGAAGCAGGTCCTGATTATCCGGATCTTTCGCGTACGCCCCGGGACCTCATCAACAGCCACAACAATTCCTATACCGATCACGACTGGAAGTTCCGTTACGAGCCCACCACCGGACGCAGCGTGGCGTTTCCTCGCGGGCGTGTGGTAGGTGGTTCTTCCGCCGTCAATACCACGATTGCGTTGCGTGGCATGCCGGAGGATTACGACGAGTGGGCGGCGGCAGGTAATCCGGAATGGGCCTGGGATCAGGTTCTGCCGGCGTTTCGCCGCCTCGAACGTGACCTCGATTTTGGCCACGAGCCCTGGCATGGCGATGCCGGGCCGATCAGCATCCGGCGTTATCCACGGGGAGAGCTGACCACACCGCAGGCGGCGTTTCTCGATGCGGCGGACCGGCTTGGGTACCCGTATTGCGCGGATGCGAATGAACCTTGGGGGTATGGTGCCGGGCCGCATCCGATGAACAAACTCGGGCGGCTGCGGGTGTCGTGTGCCGTCGGTTATCTTGCGCCAGCGCGAATCCGGCCCAATCTTCATATCCGCTCGCACAGTCATGTGAGCCGGCTTGTCTTAGACAAAGGGCGTTGTGCTGGCGTTGAAGTGCTGCAGGCAGAAGGCGGTATTGAACGGCTGAACGCGCGTCTTGTGGTGGTCTGTGCCGGAGCCCTGCAATCACCGGCGTTGTTGATGCGATCCGGTATCGGTGAACGCACGCAGCTGGAAAATCACGGCATCACCTGTGTTCGGGAGCATCCCGGAGTGGGCAAAAATCTCTCGGATCATCCGGCGCTGTCTGTGGTTTGTCGTGGCAAGGACGGCCTCAAAGTTGATCATGACGCGCCCATCATCCAGACGATCCTGCGCTACACATCGCCCGGTTCAGACAAACGTAATGACCTGCAGATCGAGCAGATCAGTTTTGCCGGCAAACCCGATGGCCCGCCGATGTTCGCCATCGCCGCGGTGCTCGAATACCAGTATGGGCGGGGCGAAGTGCTGCTGGGTGGTGCCGATCCGTTGACCGCACCGATCGTGCACAACCGTTTCTGTGAAGACGAACGCGACCTCAAGCGACTGGTCGGCTGTATGCGCGATACCCTCGGATTTGCAGCCACGTCGCCGCTGGCAGACATGACTCACTCGATCAGTTTCCCAGATCCTGCCCGGGGCACGGACGATGCGACACTCGAAACACTCTGCCGCCGCTTTTCAGCCAGCGGCTATCACCCCTGTGGCACGGTGAAGATGGGACCAGAAAACGATCCTCTCGCGGTGGTGGATCAGTACGGTCGTTGTCATGGTGTCGACGGGCTTGTCATCGCCGATGCGTCGATCATGCCGTCAGTGCCACGCGCCAACACCAATCTCACCTGCATCATGATCGGTGAGAAGGTCGGTGAATGGCTGCGCACCCGCCCCACCGCCTACGGACTGTAAAGGAATCACCATGCTCGATTTTGCGATTCGCAACGTCTCGATACTTGATGGCTCCGGCAGCCCAGCGTTTGCGGGTGATGTCGGTCTGAAGGATGGACGCATTGACGGCGTTGGCGCGGTAGGCGCGGCGCATAAAGAGCTGGATGCCAGGGGGCTGACCCTTTCGCCCGGATTTATCGATACCCACTCCCATGATGATGGCGCGTTCCTGCGTTATCCGGACATGATGTTCAAGCTCGCTCAGGGTGTAACGACTGTCGTCAGTGGCAACTGCGGTTTCAGCGCTGTTCCCGCTGACCCGGCGCGAGACCCGATGCAAATGAGTGGCGGCATCCTCGCGGGCCTGAACGGCGACTTTCGCGATCTGGATGGTTATTTCAAGACAGTGCTGGAGCTGAAACCGAACATCAACAACATGATGTTGGTTGGCCACAACACCGTGCGCACAATGGTGATGGATATGGCGCAGCGATCACCTTCGCCTGATGAACTTGCGCAGATGAAGGCGCATGTCGAGCGCGCCCTCGAACAAGGCGCCTGCGGATTCTCGTCAGGGTTGATCTACCGGCCCGGACGGTGGAGCCAGACCGAGGAGGTCACCGAATTGGCCCGCTGTGCGGCACCTTTTGATGCGCTCTACACCACGCATATGCGCAACGAAGGGGATCACCTGCTCGAAGCCGTGGAAGAGTCGTTGACCATCAGCCGCGAAGCCGGTGTGCATCTGCACATCTCCCATCACAAGGCAGCAGGTCCTGGCAACTGGGGCAAGGTGAGAGATTCCCTGGCCAGGGTCGATACAGCGCTCGCCGCGGGACAACGGGTGACACTGGATGTTTATCCCTACACCGCCGGTAGCGGACGTATGGTCGAGTATTTCAACCTCGATCGGGTGAACCAGGCACTAGCAGAAGTGATCCGCATTGCCAGATGCCCGGCCTTTCGCGAGTTCGAAGGCCGCATGCTCAAGGACATTGCTGTTGAGCAAGGCATTCACATCACCGAAGCGGTGCGGATGATCCTCACCGCGCCGCGTGGTGACCACACTATCTGTATCCACTTCATCATCGCGGAAGAAGATATCGAAACCAATCTGGCACATGCCGACATGATGGTCGGTTCCGATGGCATTCCCGATCTGCGCGGTCGGCCGCATCCACGGCTGTTCGGTACTTTTCCTCGTGTGCTTGCCCGTTATGTCCGGGAGCGCGGAATTCTCAAACTTCCGGAGGCAGTGCGCCGCATGACGTCTCTCGCTGCGGACACGTTCGGGATGATTGACCGTGGACGGATCCGTGAAGGGGCATTTGCGGACCTCGTGCTTTTTGATCCGGCAGTCATCACCGATACCGCGACGTACGATGATCCAAAACAATACCCTGATGGCATCAAGGCCGTGTGGGTCAACGGTGCGCTCTCGGTGTTGGATGGTGAGGACCGCAAAGCGGGTGCGGGCCAGATGTTGCGGTTCAGACGAACCTGACGGGAGCATATCGGTCGCGACTATCTTTTTCGCGATTCGGGGTGCGGTACTGACCTGACCGGTGTGTGGCAGTAGCGCAGTTGATATGGCGATGAGCGCGTCCCTAGTCGGACTCATCTTCCGCAGGCAGATCGCCGAGCAGCGAAACACCGGAATCTACTGCGATGGTTTCAACGTTGCGCAGCTTGCGCTCGATCGCCCTTGTCCGGGTGCCGACTTTCTCCAGGTGGCTCGACGCCTGATCGATTGACCTTCGGGTGGCATCGACGGCGTCCCCGAATTTCCTGAATTCAGTCTTGGTGACCGCCAGCAACTCCCACACCTCAGATGAACGTTTTTCGATGGCGAGGGTGCGGAAACCGAGCCTTAAACTGTTGAGTGTCGCTGCAAGCGTGGTGGGGCCGGCGATCACGATGCGATGCTGGTTCTGCAGCGATTCGAAGAGCCCCGGGATGCGCAGTGCTTCGGCGAACAATCCTTCCGTGGGCAGGAACAAGATCGCGAAGTCAGTGGTGTGCGGCGGGCTCAGGTATTTGCTGGCGATCTTCTTCGCTTCAATTCGCAGCGAAGTTTCAAATGAACTGGTTGACTGTTGCACCTGCGCTTTATCGCCAGTCTCGTGGGCGTCAAGCAACCGCTGGTAGTCCTCTACCGGATACTTGGAATCAATCGGTAACCACAGCGGTTTGTCGTCCTGACCCGGCATGCGGATTGCGAACTCGACCAGCTCGTTGCTGCCGGGTACGGTCTTGACGTTGCGTTCGTACTGTTCCGTTGTGAGCAGGGATTCGATGAGCGCACCCAGTTGCAGTTCACCCCAGGTGCCACGTGTACGCACGTTGGTCATCACCCGCTTGAGGTCACCGACGTTGCCCGCGAGCGTCTGCATCTCACCCAGACCCTTGTGCACCTGCTCCAGCCGTTCGCTGACCAATTTGAAGGATTCACCGAGGCGCTGCTCGAGTGTGGCATGCAGCTTCTCATCCACCGTGCGGCGCATCTCTTCAAGCTTCTGGGCGTTGTCCGCCTGGATGGTGGCGAGGCGTTCGTTGAGGGTATTGCGCAGCTGTTCCGCCGTCTGGTTGCTACCCTGGGCGATGTTCTGTAGCTGCTGGGTCATCGTTTGCTGAAAGGCAGTGAGCAGGTCGTTCTGACGGCTGTCAAAGCGACTGAAGCTCTCCGTTAGTTCACGGCGCCCAACACGGCCTTCTTCAATCGTCTCCTTGAGTTTGTCATCCACCGTGCGGGCGAGTGCAGTACTTCCGTCCGATTGGGATCGCTGTACGTTTTCGATGGCGTCGTGCTGGCGGTTGAGGTCACCCTCAGTGCGAGAGACCACCAGCATCAGCTGTTGTGTGATGCCCTCGAGCGTTGTCAGCCGGGCGCTGAGGTCAGGGGGCGTGTCGAAGCGGGGTCGCCTGAGCAGCAGAATCAGTTGCAGCACCACGATCGCGACTCCCGCCGCGATCAGAATCCAGAGCTGCTCTTCCGTCACGGTGTCTTTTCCTGTTGGCCTTCCTGGCTTGAGTTGATCAATCCAGAAGCTCAGGAGTATCCGTCTTCAGCGTATCGCCGATGAAGAACTCCGGATCCTTCGCGCGCCACCAGGCAATGATCAACAAGCCTGAAAGGATGAGGCCCACACCGAGCACAAACACGAGGCCCACACCGCCCACGGACGCGCCGCTGCCATAGTCCGGCGAAAACGAGTCACGCAGAGTGACGATGAAAACAAAGGTCAGGCCGATACCACCGAGCAACGGGAAGAGCAGCTTGAAGACCATCGATGAAAGGTTATGGAAGAGTTCGTTGCGGAAAAACCAGATGCAGGCGAAGGCGGTAAGGCCGTAGTAGAAGCAGATCATGATGCCGATGGAGTAGATCGTATCGACCAGCACGTTTTCACTGAGGTAGGACATGGTGGCGTAGAAGAGGCCGGCACCGAGTCCACCGGCGATGGTCGCATACGAAGGTGACAGATAGGTGGGGTGGATCGTCGCGAATTTCGGCGAGATGGCGCGATAGGTCCCCATGGCCAGCAGCGTGCGCGACGTCGGCAGAAAGGTGCTTATGAGACTGGCGGCGCTCGATGCCACAACACACAAAAACAGCAGGCTGTACCATGGATCACCCATCACCGGCTGGGCGAGTGCACCAAACACATTGTCGGATATGTCGGCGTTCGCAAGCCCGAGGCCTGAATCGCCCACTCCGGCAAACATGACCAGCGAGATCGAGACCAGGAGGTAGGTGAGGAGGATCGAAACCACAGCAAGGATCGCAGCACGTCCCGGGGTTTTATCGGCATCCTTGGTTTCTTCATTGGCAGTGAGCGCCGAATCCCAACCCCAGAACGCGAAGATTGAACCGGACAGTCCCGCAACAAAGGCGGACACCGTCAGGCTTTCTATGCTGAACCAGCTCCAGCTGAATTCGATGGCGGTTTCCGAGCGCGATGGACCCGTCAGTGCGAAGTATGCGAGTGCCAGCAGCAGGAGCATCTGGAACCCGACGAGGATGTACTGCACGTGAGCAGTGGTGGTGATGCCGCGGTAGGCCACCCAGGTCGCGATGGAAATGTAGACCAGGCAGGTCAGCACGTTGACCAGTTTGTTTTCCCAGAGTATGGCGATGGACTCGCTGCCAACAACCGATCCAATGAACTGGTAGGTGAACTGAACAGCGACGCCTGCAAGGTTCGAGATCACGATGACGGTGGCGAGAATCGCGGCCCAGCCGCCCAACCAGCCGATGTAGGGCCCAAATGCCTTGGTGGTCCACGTGAATGACGTGCCGCAGTCCGGTGCCACCTTGTTGAGTTCGCGGTAAGCGAACGCGACGAAGAACATCGGCAGGAAACCCGCAAGGAAGATGATCGGCACTTGCGTGCCCGCTTCGGCGACGAGCAGCCCGATAGTCGCCGTCAGCGTATAGGCCGGTGCCACGCAACTGATGGCAAGTACCGTGCTGGCCAACAAGCCGATGGAGTTGTGGGACAGACCTTTATCGTGAAGGTCATGCTCCGCAGCGTGATGGGGGTCGTGGGCTTCGATTTCCATCGGAGTTACCGGATTAGTGGGCGGGGAAGGATAGTCGCCGGGATGCAGCGGCGGAAGAGAGCGGCAACCGTGGTGACGCAGCTCAGCAGTTCAGTTCTTTTTCGGCCAGTACGGATCCCGCAGCACCTTCTTGTACAGCTTGCCTGTGGGCAGGCGCGGCAATTCCGCCATGAAGTCGATGGAGCGAGGCACCTTGTAGCCGGCAAGGTGGTCTTTAGCGAAGGTGGTCAGTTCGACGGCCAGCGCGGCGGATGCTTCCACTCCGGGTACGGGTTGCACGACGGCTTTCACAGATTCACCAAAGTCTTCATCCGGTATGCCGAACACCGCAACGTCAGCCACCTTGTCATGGAGGATCAGCGCATCCTCGATCTCTCGCGGATAGATGTTCACGCCGCCTGAGATGATCATGAATGCCTTGCGATCCGTGAGGTAGAGATAGCCGTCGCCATCGAGATAACCCACATCCCCGAGTGAGGTCCAGTTGGGATGCTCCGGGTGCGCGGCGCCCGCGGTCTTGGCGGCATCGTTATGGTACTCGAACGGTTTGGCCGGTTGTTCGAAATAGACGAGACCCGCTTCGCCTGAGGGTTGTTCAACGCCCTCTTCATCACAGATGTGGATCATGCCGCTCGCTGCACGTCCCACGGATCCGGGATGCGCAAGCCAGTCTTCGGGGCCGATTATCGTAGAACCATTACGTTCCGTACCGGCGTAGTACTCCCAGAGGATCGGCCCCCACCAATCCATCATCTGCCGTTTCACCTCCACCGGGCGCGGCGCGGCGGCATGCACGGCCACCTGGTGGGAGGAGAGGTCATACCGGTCGCGGACAGCACTGTCGAGTTTGAGCAGGCGTACAAACATGGTTGGTACCCACTGGCTGTGGGAGATGCGGAACCGTTCGATGGCAGCGAGTGCAGCTTCCGCATCGAACTTCTCCATCATCACCACACTGCCACCCAGACACAGTGTGCGCATGCAGAAACCGAAGGGTGCCGCGTGATAGAGCGGTGCCGGCGAGAGATAGATCGTCGCATCGTCGATGCCGTAGGGATTGGCCCGCTGCACACCGGGAATACCCTCCTGGACGGTCTTGCCCGAGAGCGGACGTTTGATGCCCTTGGGTCGCCCGGTGCTGCCGGAGCTGTACAACATGCTGTCGCCCATCGGCTCATATGAGAGTGGGATGGGCCGCTCTGCCTGCAGCAACATCGCATAGTCCTGCCAGCCGTCAGCGGATCCACGCACTGCGAGGTGATGGGTAGTGTCGGGGGTCAAGATGCGCAGTGCGACGAGATCGCAGGTGATGCCGGACGCGAGCACCGCTTTTGCGCCGGAGTCGGTGACGATATAGGCGGCTTCTTCGACGGTGAGGTAGCGGTTGATGCAGGTGAGATAGAGGCCCGCTCGCATCGCACCCCAGGCGAAGGGGAAATAGTCGAAGTGGTTCTCCATCAACAGGCTGACGTGATCGCCGGTTTCGAGGCCGAGTCTTCGCAGGAGCTGCGCGACCCGGTTCGATGCATCGTTCAGCGCCTGCCAGGTCATGGTCTCACCCGTGGCTGCGTGGATTACCGCCGGAGTGTCCGGTTTTGCCGTAGCCCAGTGTCCTGGATACATGCGTTCGCCCCTTGTTGGACCTGAATGATCTGGCCGTAATGGCTCGATTGGTTGCTTGGCCCGTTCCCCGGAGGCTTAATACAGGAGTCTTGCAAGCACGATCAAGGGGAAGGGCATGAGTGACTGGGCAACAGATCGGCAACAGCTGATGGATGTGATGTTGCGTTATGCAGCCGGTGTCGATGAGCGCGACATGAAAATGTACCGCAGCTGCTTTCACGATGACGTGGAAGTGGTGGGGTTTGGTGATAAGACGGTGAACGGCGGTGACAACTGGACCGAATACGTGGTCAATGCTCTACAACGGTTCGGACCTACGCAGCACATGCTCGGGCCGCAGCTCGCCACAATCAATGGTGACACCGCCCATTGCCGGACGGATGTACAGGCCCTGCACTACATGAAGGATGCGCCGAAGACCACGTTAACGCTGTGGGCGACCTACAAGTCCGACATGGTGCGCACCAAAGACGGCTGGAAGATCAAAAGACACCAGCTGGTCTCGCGTGGGACGCGGATTCAATCCGACTGAGACGTGTGCTCCCCATTCTGAAAATCCGTGTGGATAAGGCGTAGGCGTCCCTGAAGCAACTCGTCTGGTTTCGCAGTGATCTGCGGGTTGAAGACAACCCGGCTCTTCGGGCTGCCGCTGAAAGCGGCCCGGTGGTCGGGTGTTTCTTCGAAGCCGATGCCCAGTGGCGCTCGCATCATGAAGGGCCGCGCAAGACCGCTTTTGTCCGTCGCTCCGTTCGGGCACTTGCGAGTGACCTTGCCGCGCTCGGCATCCCGCTACTGGTTCGCAAGGTGCCTTGGTTTGCTGATGCGCCTGCGGCCATTGTCGAGCTGATGCAGGAAACCGGCGCCACGCATCTGCAATTCGCTGCGGAATATCCGCTTAATGAGGTGAAACGGGACAGATCAGTTTGGCGGGCGGTCACTGGCATAGGGCGTCAGTGCACGCGTCATGAAGGCTCGGTGGTGCTTCGACCAGGACAGTTACTGACCAACGCCGGTCGACCGTTCACCGTGTTTACTCCGTTCAAGCGAAGATGGATTTCCGCCTTGTCGGCGGCAACGCTGGAAGTCGTGCCCTCACCAGAACCACAAGGGGAAGCCATCGCCCCTCTGTCGGTGTGTTGGGATGAAGCCGCTGAAGCAGATGACACTGCCATCTGGCCGGCGGGTAGTCACGCCGCCCGCAAGCAGCTGGACCGGTTCTGTCTGGAGGCGCTGCAGCGTTATCAAAAGGATCGCGACTTTCCCGGCGTGGAAGGTACCAGCCGCCTCTCTCCTCATCTCGCAGCCGGAACAATCTCTCCCCGACAGGTCCTCAATGCAGTGGGTCTCGATGGGCCGATTGAATCCTCAGCCTACGTGAACGAACTCGTATGGCGAGACTTCTACCGCCATGTGATTGCCGCGTTCCCGCACGTCTCCCGGGGTGGCAGTTTTCATCCGCACTACGATCATCTGCGCTGGGAACAGAACCCGTCTGGACTTGAGGCCTGGAAATCAGGGCAGACCGGATATCCGTTGGTGGATGCAGCCATGCGACAGCTGACGTCGACGGGCTGGATGCACAACCGGCTGCGTATGGTTGCGGCGATGTTTCTTTGCAAACACCTGCTCATCGACTGGCGCGAAGGGGAACGTTTCTTCATGGAACAGTTGGTGGATGCCGACTTTGCCGCCAACAACGGCGGCTGGCAGTGGAGCGCATCCACGGGTACGGACGCGGCGCCGTATTTCCGGGTTTTTAATCCGGAACTTCAGGGCCAGCGTTTTGATCCGGAGGGTACATTCACCCGGCGGATGGTTCCGGAGCTCAAGGAGGTCCCGGATCGATTCCTGTTCAACCCCTTGAAAGCGGGACTTACCTTGAACTACCCACGCCCGATCATCGACCATGGGATGGCAAGGCAGAGGGCCATTGACCGGTACCGAAACTCGCAGCCGAACCGGTCCGATTGAAGCTGATCGGGGGACAACAAATGAATCCGCCAGAAGAGCTCAGATCACAACCGAATATTCTCTGGATCATCGCTGACCAGTTACGCGCCGATCACACCGGATTTGGCGGCAACCGTATTCCGCACCCCGAATCTCGACGCTTTGGCGGCGCGGGGCACGGTCTTCGATCGCGCCCATGTGGCCAATCCGATCTGCATGCCGAACCGTTGTTCCATGATCACCGGGCGCATGCCCACGGCCCACGGTGTGATCTTCAACGACCGGTCTTTGGCGTGGAACGCGAACACCTGTATCCATGCGCTGGCTGACGCCGGCTACAACACGGCGCTCATCGGCAAATCGCATCTGCAGCACGGGCTGAGCCGCAATGTTGCCCGCGGGCAGTGCAGTGCGCCAACGCAGACAGCGGTATTCCCGACCGGCTGGGATACGCTCGAAGACGCTGAACGGTATCTGGAAGGGGCGCCGCAGATTACGAACTTTTATGGCTTCCAGCATGTGGAGTTCGCGATCGGTCACGGTGATGCGATTACCGGGCATCACTACCGCTGGGCGTTGGAGCGGAGAGCCGATCTCGCGACGCTCAATACCGCCTGGGAGAGTGCCGGCCCCGCACTCGAACGCTATCCCGGTTGGTGGCAGGTGTATCAGCCGACCTTGCCGGAAGAGTTGTACTCCACGACGTTTGTGACTGAACGTACCATTGCCTCACTCGAACGGATGGCGGGTAGCGACAAACCGTTTTTCCTGCAGTGTTCCTATCCGGATCCGCATCATCCGTTCACGCCGCCAGGCAAGTGGTGGAAGGCTTATGCTCCGGAAGACATGCCGGTTCCGGAGACCATCGACGATGATCTGTCCGCGGCGCCCCGGCATCTCTCGCTGATCCATTCGTGGAAGCCTTCAAAAAACATGGTGCAGATGTTTGGTGCCAACCCGGAACTCGTTCGTCACGCCATGGCGGCGGAATTCGGGATGATCGAAATGATGGACCGTGGCATTGGCGAAGTGATTTCGGCGCTGAAGCGGCTTGACCTTGCGGACAACACCATCGTGGTATTCACCAGCGATCATGGCGACATGTTTGGTGACCACGGCCTCATGCTGAAGGCGACGATGCACTATCAAGGGTGTCTGCGGGTACCTCTGGTTTTTGCCATGCCATCGGCAGGAAGTGATCAAGTCAAGGGTATCAGGACCCAGTCGTTCGCAAGTTCACTCGATCTGGCGCAAACCTTCCTCGACCTCGCCGGCGCGAAGCCGTTTGTGGACATGCAGGGTAGGAGTCTCAAGCCGGTGCTCGATGATCCGAACGTGTCCGTGCGAGAGCAGTGTCTTGTTGAGGAGGACTTTCCGCTGGCACTCATCGGCAGCCCGTTGCCGCTGCATACCCGAACGCTGTATGCGGGACGGTTCCGGTACTCGCAGTACTCAAGCGGAGATGTGGAACTCTATGACCTCAACAACGATCCGCAGGAACGGTATAACCTCGCGAAGGAGCAGGCATCCCGGGCAGATCGAGCCGATATGGCTGAACGCCTGGCTGCAGCGATGATGGCTGCAGCGCCGATGGGTGTGGTGGCCTGATCAGGAGTTCTCAGGCGAATTCAGGCAGATAGTTCTGCCCCATACCTGCACGGATGGACGCAGGGATATTGATCGCCTTGCGTGCATCGAGATCCATCGCAATGCCAACAGAATCCTGGATGCTGAGCATCTGACCCGTATCTTGGACGAAAGCCCATCGCCTCGATTGCCGTGACTTGTCGGCGATGTTCACATCGGCGCCGATCCAGACCACTGTGTCTCCGGCTCTGGGACGGGCCAGTTCGATGTTACGGGTTTCCAGCATCGCCCAACCGAAAGGGTGGCCCTCGTCTGTGCGCAGCACAGACGGACCGAACGCCTTTGCATCTGTGGCTGCTTCGATCTGCCGACGGAAGAGGATGAACATGAGTTCGACGTCGTCGCGCAGTATGCCGTCGGGGCCACAGTCATCCGCTTCGATGATCCTTTCACGCCGACCGGTCATGCCGAACTCCGTGTAAGGTTCGATGCGTTCGAGCAAGGTGGCGAGCGGAATATCCATACGGGGTGGATCGAGGGAAAGCGAACGTGGCGCCGCGTAGTCCGGCAGTTGGACGCCGTACTGCTCGTTGATCTGACGAACTGACTCGGGCAAGCCCAGTACTCTTCGCGATCTCCGGTCCGCCATCACCGTTCCGGTGACAAAGGTTGCAGCGATCTCCTCGCGCGCGGGATTCCTGATCTCGAAGTAACAACGAACCTGGTCGCCTGCTGTGGCCAGCACGCCGCCATGAACGGTCAGCTCCGCACCTTCGAACTGTTCGCGTCGAAAGCGGCTGTAGGTATCCACGCGCCGCAAGGTCGCTGATCGCGCGTTGAGCTCCTCAGCTGAGAGACCCAGAGCCGCAAGCAACCGGTGGCTCGCACGGTCGAGCCGGGCCAGATAGAAGCGGACGTTGAGGTGTCCCAGTGAGTCGATTTCTTCCGGAGTGACCCGGCAGCGATCCAGTTCCTGCATGGTTTCAAGGGCCTGATGGAAATGAGCGGGCGAATATTGAACGGCGGCGCACTTTAGCGAAACGAGGGGTTTGTAGCACGCCCGGAGGAGTTTGAAACCGAACGAGAGAGGCTAACGTCGCCCCTCTACCGCCAGCCGCATGATGTCGCGATTGCCGCGATTCCAGAAGACGTTGAGGGTGACCGCGCAGATCCGCCAGCCTTCTGTTGTATGGATCAGCCGGTCATCGTAATAACCGCCCAGCGCGAAATCGGAGTTGCCGCTGCGAGTGGTCAGGAAGTGTTCGGCCTTCATGTACATGCGCAGCCGCGCCTTGTCTCCTTCGAAGTCGACAAGCGGGTTGGTCATCACATGTTGCATCGCATCGAGATGGTCAAAGAGACGACGGCAATTCACTACCCAGGTGTCTGCCGGCATGGTTGCAGCAGGCGCGCCGGAATAGGACGAGAAGTCCATACGGATCTCATCGGTGAAGATGCTTCGGTATAGGCTCCAGTCGCGGGTGTCGATGCCGTAGGCGTACTCGTGTTTTGCGGCGAATGATCTGGTTGATGTCGTTCTGGCTGAGCGGATGCATGAGCGGAGTACCTGAATCAGTTTGAAGTAACAAGGTGCGGCGCGAGCAACGTATGGGAGCCGGGCGCCAGTTCCGTCAGCTGGACTCGAGAGATCCCTAGGCTTGCAAGACTTCGCAGCGCATCAGCTACGGCGGCGGGCTCCCCAAGGAAACGGCCGAGATAACCATTGCCGAGCATCGACTTCAAACCGTGAACTGCAGGGCTCTTGCCGACGCTGGTCAGAATGAAAATTCCCAAGAGTTTGTCTGGTGCGATGTCCCGCACCCGATGAATCTGCGCACGCACCTCGTCTTCGGTAACCGACGCCATAAGGGGGGAAATCGAGATGACCGACACGGGTGCTGCGTGAAGATGCCTTGATCTCCACCCGATCTACCAGCGGTATCACTTGCTTGAGTGCCACCGGTCCGCCTGCGGCGGCGATGAGTGGCGGTGGTGAATCGCTGACGAGGGCGAGCTGTTGTGCTCCGCTGACGTCCACCTGGTAGTGCTTCCCTGCGAAGGTGCACTGGCCGGTGCGCAACAATTCACGAACGATAGTCAGGGCTTCGATATAGCGGCTCACCCGACCGGCGCCATCCGGATAGGTTAGACCCATGGCCTCGATTTCACCCTTTGACCAGCCGGCGCCAAGTCCGGCTTCGAATCGGCCTTTGGCTGCGGCTTGCAGGGACAGGGCCGCTTGCGCGAACTCCACGGGTGAACGGAACAGGTTGTTGCAGAACGAAGTGGTGATCGCGATGCGTGAGGTGGCGCAGGCCATTTGGGTCGCAGCGACGAATACATGGGGATAGCGAGTTGGCCCCACCCAGAGATGGTCGCTTGCACAGATACCGTGCCAACCTTCCGTTTCTTTCTGTGCGGCCCAGTTAACCGGGTCTACAGCGGTCCCGGCGGGGAAGTTCGCGAAGTATTCCAATGTGTGCTCCGGTTATCCCGATTGAGATCGAAGCGTTTTGAACATCGGTAGGAGGATACCGAAGAATCCGCCGACCGCGTTGCTTCGCTCCGTTTCTTGCGATGTCTGATCTTGCAATAGCTGGCGGTGGTGGCGAGCCGGACGTTAACATGCCGGGCCTTTTCCACCGGGAGGACCACTCATGATCAAGACCCGTCTCACCGAAATGTTCGGCGTGAAAACGCCCATCGTCATGGGTGGTATGACCGGTGTTGGTTATGGTGACCTCGTGGCCGCCGTTGCCAATGCCGGCGCACTCGGCTTCATCACCGCGCACATGTTCCAGAGCGCGGAAGACCTCATGAAAGAAATCCAGCGCACCCGTGATCAGACGGACCAGCCTTTTGGTGTCAATCTGACCATCCTGCCGTCGCTGAACCCCATTCCCTACGATGAGTACCGCCGCGCCATCATCGAAGGTGGTGTAAAGATCGTTGAAACGGCCGGTCGTAATCCGGAGCCGCATCTGCCTGACTTCAAAGCCAATGGCGTGAAGGTCATTCACAAGTGCACTTCCGCACGGCATGCCGTGACCGCCGAACGTATCGGTGTTGACGTCATCAGCATCGATGGGTTCGAGTGTGCGGGCCACCCGGGCGAAGACGATGTCACGCTGATCGTGCTGCTGCCTTCAACCTGCGACCAGGTGAGTATTCCGGTCATCGCGTCAGGCGGTATGGCGGATGGGCGCAGCCTCGTTGCAGCGCTGGCGCTCGGCGCGGATGGCGTGAACATGGGTACACGCTTCATCGCCACCAAAGAAGCGAAGGTGCATGAAAACGTCAAACAGGCCATCGTCAACCAGAGTGAACGCGATACCGTTCTCATCAACCGCACGCTCAAGAACACCTCGCGTGTGGCCAAAAACGCTGTAGCTCTTGAGGTTGCGAAGATTCAACAGGACCCGACCAAGACCATCGAGGACGTGCGTGAACTGGTTGCTGGTGTGCGCGGTCGAGCCAACGTGCTAGGTGCCGGTGACATCGATGGTGGCATCTGGACCGTGGGCCAGAGCCAGGGTCTGATCCATGACGTACCGACTTGCAAAGAGCTGGTGGCCCGCATCATGGCCCAGGCTGAAGATGTCATTCACAAACGTCTCGACCGGTTCGCGGCGGCTTGATCTAATTTTTGTATCGCAGACATAACAATCATTACTTAGGAGTACCAACATGGGAACCATGACTGGAAAAGTCGCCGTTGTGACCGGTGCCAGCCGCGGGATCGGCAAGGGCATCGCCCTTGCGCTCGCGGAACAGGGCGCAACCGTTTATGTGACCGGCAGAACCACTGGTCCCGGTGAGCGGACGATCGACACCACCGCGCGTCTGATCAATGAAAAAGGCGGCAAGGGCATCGCCATCCAGTGCGACCATGCCAAGGATGCGGAAATCGCGAAGGTCTTCGAACAGGTAGGCCGCGAAGCGGGACACATCGACTACCTGATCAACAACGTCTACAAAATTCCGAGCCCACCTGCCTGGGGCGGCGGGTTCTGGGATCATCCGATCCAGATCTATGATGACCAGGTGGGCATTGGCATGCGCGCGCACTATGTGGCGAGCTGGCATGCGGCGCAGCTGATCTTCAAGGCGGGTCCGGGTGCGGCCATCGTCAACATCTCATCACCGGGCGGGCAGAGCTATCACTTCTCGTGCTCCTATGGAGCGGGCAAGGCCGGGCTGGACCGGCTGACTGCCGATATGGCAGTGGAACTCAAACCCAAAAACGTTGCGGCCATGGCGATCTACCCGGGATCCGTGAGCACCGAGTTCATCCAGGATGCGGCGAAAGAGCGCGGCATGGATCTCTCGAAATCCCAGACACCGCTGTTTGTTGGCCGCTGCATCATCCAGATGCTGCTCGACCGCAATAGCCTGATGGATCGCTCCGGCAAGATCGTCTGGATCGAAGATCTGAGTGAAGAATTCAAGGTGCTCGATGAACACGGCAAGCGGCCACCGGGCTACCGGCAGACCGCATAAGAAGGGCTGAAAAAAACCTATGGCCAGAAAACTCTATGGCATCTCCGGATCGCGCGCGTTGCGGGCGATCTAGGGTATCGAAGAAACCGGCATCGAGTACGAGCACGTACCACAACACTTTCGTGGTGCGAAAAGTTCGCCGGACTATACCGCGGTCAATCCCAACGGCCGCATTCCGGCGCTGGTGGATGGTGATCTCGTGCTGTTCGAAAGCATGGCGATCAATCTCTACCTGACGAAAACCTATGGTGGTGACCTGTATCCGAAGGATACAGCAGGTGAAGCCCGTGCCTGGCAGTGGAGCGTGTGGGGGATCAGTGAGATCGAACCGCTGCAGATGCAGATCGTCATCCAGAAGCTCTTCGCTCCTGCCGACAAGCGGGATCAGGCGGTGATCGACAACGCGGTGAAGTCGCTTGATCGGCCACTCAAGGTGCTGGATATACAACTCGCTAAATCGTAGTACCTGCTGGGTGACCGATTCACCGTCGCGGATCTCAACGTCGCCGCAGTGTTGATGCTGCTCGATATGGACCAACAGGACTATTCGCAGTACGCGCAAGTCAAACGCTGGATGACAGCCTGCCAGTCTCGACCAGCACTCGCCCGCGCCCGCGCGAAAGCCTGACTTCTCACGTTCACTCTTGAAACAAGCGCTCGCCAACACAGCTCTGCTGTTGGTGAGCGTTATCTTTTCTTTATTTGCTGTTAAATTCGCCTTGCGCTTTGCAGGTTATGAGCCACTGAAAGCCATGGCGGCAGGCAAGGACCTGGTGCTGCGCCGATCAGAGCATCCGGATACCGGGTATGAGTTGATCCAAGGGGCCGAAGGCCGTGCGTTCAAGACCGATGTGAAGGTCAATTCACTCGGCTTTCGAAGTCTGGAGCCTGATCGAAGCGGAGATGCAAGACGTGTTCTGTTTCTCGGTGACTCGATCACCTTTGGCAGTGAACTGCTGGCGGGAACGGCATGGCCTGAGCTGATGGCGACTCGGCTTGAATCACGTGATCCGCGATTCGATGTACAGAATCTCGCTTTATCCGGATATGACGATGTGCAGGAGCTGGCCGTCCTCGAACACCGGGGTCTCACACTTTCACCGGGACTCGTGGTCATCGGTTTTTGCCTCAATGATGTCGGCGTTGTTTCTGCGAACTTCGAATACCATGAACGTGCTTATGCGTGGGCTCAGTCGTCGTTGGCGGGCAGCCGAGTAGGGCAGCTTCTGCTCACGATCGCCGATCGGCTGCTCGGGCGCCGGTTTGAAGCAGAGGCTAATGAACCTGATGTGTTCGCAGCACGGCATGCCGGCCACATCAGCGCCATTGGCGAAGATGAAATGCGGTTGCGTGGTCTGGTGCGCGAGGTTACGGATAGACCACCGTCTGCCTGGTACGGTGATGCGGATCGGATCGGACGACTTCGTTATGTTCTTGAGCGTTTAACTGCGCTGCGTGATCAGTACGCGTTCCGGTTGCAGATCGTGGTTTTTCCGTTGCATGAAACCGCAGCGGATGGCACCTATCCGCACTGGGTTGCGTACGCGATTGTTGGTCTCGAAGCGGAGCGGATGCGAATCCCGGTGCTTGATCTCGCAGGGCCGTTCCAGCGGGAAGGTCTGGTTGAATTGCGCAATGATCCCGATGATCCGGTGCATCCCTCACCGCGTGGCCACGAGATTGCTGCCGAAAAAGTGTGGGAATCGTGGCTGAATCTTCGAGTGATTTGAGTGATTGTGAGGAGAGCAAAACAGGGTGTTATGCTGCCGGCTGATAAATGTAGCGGAGGGGCGGCACGATGAAGGTCATCATTTACGGCAACATGGATCTGGAAAACCCGGCTGACGTGAAACCCATGTTGCTTGCAGCGCGACCGTTTATAGACGGCGCACTGGCGGAGCCCGGTTGTATTGCCTACGCATGGACCGAAGATCATCTGACACCGGGACGAGTGCATGTCTACGAGGAGTGGACTTCATCCGAAGCGCTCGAAGCGCACCTGCGTGACCACTGGTATCGCGACATGGGTGCGCATCTTTCCAAATACCCACGCAAGGCGCGGATGAGCCCGATCCTGAAGTACCGCATCGAACACGAAGAGCCGGTGTACGACAGCACTGGCGTCGCACGCGGCCATTTCTTCACACAAAAAAGCTGATGGGACGCGGGCTCATCGCTGCCCTGGCGGGCGCTGTCGTGACCGCAGCGGTGTTCTTGCTCAACCCGGATGTGGATGCATATCGCGAGGCGATCAAGGCACAGACCGCGGTCGATAATCCATTGGCCGCGGCAATCGGGCTCGGCACTCTCAAGGGCCTTGCAATCGAGTATCACTCCATCGGTGTGGCGTCGTGGACGACACGTGAAAACGAAGTCATTACCTGGGGTGCATTAGGCAACGTTTGGATTAATTCGAAAGAGTGAATCCTGAGGAAGTAAGAAAAAGATCGCAGAAGAGGTGATGTGATGCAGTCAGGTGCTTTCGACTACACAGGCTGTGCCGTTGCGATTCGCGCAGATATCGCGGTTGCACACCGCGACTTCTGGGAAAGGCTCGGCAAAGCTGGCAGCTAGTGGACGGGCACGGAACGGGTCGCGATTGCCCACGCCAGCCGCGATGCACTCAGCTGCAGCTATTGCCGCGCCATCAGCCAGTCTCTCTCGCCCTACGGAGTAAAGGGTGAACACACACCGGTTCCCGGCTTGTTCCCAACGGCGATCGACGCCGTGCATCGCGTGGTCAATCATGCCGGGCGGATCACGCGGTCATGGGTCGAAGACAACACAACGAAGGGGCTTTCGAATTCTGCGTATGTGGAACTGGTCGGCGTCGTCGTGTGTGTGCTCAGCATCGATGAGTTTCACCTCTGCCTTGACATGTCACTCGAACCGCTGCCGCCTGCGCAAGCTGGTGTGATCACGCGTTACGTCCCGGATGTGCTTCGGGATGACATCGGCTTTGTGCCGATGATCCCGAAAGAAGGCGCGGTGGGGCAGGAGCGTGACCTTTTCCCCGGTGGTGTCAGCGCCAATGTCCTGCGGGCACTTTCGTCGGTGCCGCAGGCACTGCACGACTGGCTGGCCCTTGCAGCGGCGCAATATCTCCCCGTTGAACGCATGGGCAACATGGTGCGGGATGATGCGCGCAGCATCGACCGCATGCAGATGGAGCTGATGGCTGCACGGGTGTCATCGATTAATGAGTGTTTCTACTGAACGCACGCACATGCCTCGATGCTCCGTGTGAGCGCGAAGACCACCGGAACCCGGATCGACCTCAAAGGCGTGATGGGGGATGAAGCTGCAGCGGCGGAAGGAATCCTGTTCGGCAGGGAACTGATGCGTCTGGCTGAAGCTGCGGCAAGGCGAGATTTAACCGCATTGCCCGCCGCACGCCGTGAACTGCTTGCCGTGGCAGGTCCTGAAGTCCTCGTGGATGCGGCAGGTGTGATCGCCAATTTCCAGCGCATGGTGCGCATTGCCGATTCGATGGGAATTCCGGTTGATAACCTTGGATCGAGCGTCAGTGCGGAAGTGCGGGAAGCACTGCCAATCGAGCGTTTCGCATCTGCTGCGAATTCCGGAATTTCGCATTCATGAGTACTGGCCGGCTGGCGGCAAACACTCGTTTCTGAAGCAGATTAGACCGGTTCACCCAGCGCCCGCGCGCGCTCCAGTCGCGATACCTCATCCGCGGGTAGCGACCGCGAGGCCAGAACCAGAAACGTCAGCGACACCAGAAGGATCAGGAGTGACACGATGATGGCCGCACGCAGCGCTTCGCCATCGTTCATTCCGGAAGCAACGAAGACATCGGAGATCTTGCCCATGCAGTAAGGGCCGAGCGCGAGGCCGATGGTCGTATTGAGCAGAATGTAATACGCCCCGGCGATGGCCCGCATGCGCGGGAGAACAAGATCGGCAGCGGTGGCGGGCGGCACGCTGGTTGCTGCTGCACCGAACATCGTTGAGAAGACGTTGACGATGTAAACCGTCGTCAGATTGTCCGCATGCATGACCCAGAGGGTAAAGGGCGGAAAGCTGAGAATCGCAACGCCCAGCATGATCAAGCGGCCTGCGGGATGGCGTTGTTTGAAACGGTCGGCGAGAAAACCGCCGATCGTCACACCAAGCAGGCCGCCGAATGTGCCACCTAGCCCGAGCCAAAGGCCGACTTCAGAGGCGCTCACACCTTCATGCAATCGCATGACTGAAGGCGGGATCCAGAAGCCGGTGCCGTAGCCGATGAACGACATCGTCGGGAATGCGATCATCGTACAGAGCATCGCTTTGGACCGAAAGATCATCGCGTACGTGGCATAGTCGCGTTTCGTGAGTGACTGGGCCCAGGAAAAAAACCACATAGGCGCCGTTGCTGAGTGCGAACCACTGGGCGATGCTGCCGGTGAGCAGGTACAGGCCGTAGCCCGCCAATCCAATCGCGGCCGCTGTAATGGCGTTGACTCGCAACGATGCACCGACTGCGCGCAGTCCCGGCAGATTCAGAATGGGTAACACCGACATCAGCTCGGTTGTGAGTACGCGGAAAGGTGAGGTGTGTTCGGCGGTTACGAGGCCTTCGCTGATACCGCGGGTGGGTTCACGAAGAGTACGTACCCATGCCGCCATGAGAATGCCGGGGATACCCACCGCCAGGAATGCAGCCTGCCATCCTTTGAGGCCGAAGAGGACACTCGTGGCATTGGCATAGTGGTCATTCCAGGATTCCATGATGAAGTCGCCGAGGAACAGGCCGATCCCACCACCGATGTAAATACCGGAGGAGTAGATGGCGATGGCGGTGGCACGCAGGGCCGGGGGGTAGTAGTCCGACAGCATGGAAAACGCGGCTGGAGAGGCGCTGGCCTCGCCGATGCCCACACCGATACGGTATGCGGCAAGTGACGCGTACGAACCCGCTGTTCCAGAGAGTGCGGTCATCACACTCCAGAACATAAGTCCCACCGAGATCAGGCTGCGTCGTATCCAGACATCAGCGAAGCGGGCGAGAGGAATACCGAAAATCGAATAAAAAACGCAAACACGGTGCCGTACAGAAAACCCATCTCTGCATCGGTAACACCGAGATCAGCCTTGATACTTTCGGAGAGGATGGAAAGGATGTTGCGGTCGATGAAGTTGAAGACATAAACGATCACCAGCACTGCAAGTGCGGAGTGCGCGTAGGCGCCGCCGACGGGCGTGTGTGATCCGTTCCGGGACATCGGGTGCCAACTTTGAGAACGAAGACCGGACGGGATCAGTCTAGGAGGTCTTTCACCATCGGGATCGGCGGGTTGACCCGTGCATGTTTGCCATGAGCCAGCGCGAGGCAGCGGCGACGCGACCGGCCATTGGCCGGCGCTGTCGAGCATGGAATACTTCGTGTTCCATCAGAGGTTGATCAGGGACTTCAGGCAGGTTTGACGCGGGACAAAACGAACGCCACCAGTTCGCCTGCGGTGGCGGCGTCGTGGGCCTCCACATAACAGCGCAGTTCCGGGGCATTGCCGGATGGCCTCAGATGCACGATGACACTGTTCGTGGGTGACAAGCCGGCAAACGTCATACGCAGGCCATCGGTTTGGTCGGTCGAAGTCAGGTTGCCGCAACGTTGATCCAGGAGTTTTAGCGCAGCGCCGGGTTGCAGCAGACCTTCGAGCAGCGCTTTGGAATTTTCGCGGCTGAAGTTTGTCAGGCGATCACTTGCCGTAAAACGTGCTGGTAATCCATCCTGCAACTTCGACATTGGCTGGCCAGCGGCGCGTGAAGCCGCCAGCAACGTAATGATGGGCAGCGCAGCGTCCCGTGTCGGCAGTGGAGCCAGGGAGCGTCCATGCTTCTCGAGCGCAGTGGAAAGCAGAAACCCACCGTTCGCCTCGAATCCGGCGACGCCGCCGGAGGTTCCCTTTCGCAGATGGGTATCCAGCGCTTCGAGAACGTAGGGCGAGCCCACCTTTGTGCGCGTGATAGTTTCGAACAGGTTTGAACGCTCGAGCGCAGTGGTGCTGGTGACTGGCGTGACGATATGCCGGATGCCGAGATAGCGGGCCGTCAACAGCCCAACCACATCACCTCGAAACCAGGTGCCTTCCTGATCACCGATCAGGGGCCGATCTGCATCACCGTCGGTTGAGATGAGTGCATCAAAGCCGGAGTCACGTGCCCATGCCTTGGCCCGTTCCACATCAGCGGCAGCGACGGATTCGGTGTCGATGGGTACGAACTGATCGGTCCGGCCGAGTGGCGTTACTTTCGCGCCGAGGGATTCGAGAATCTGTGTTAGCTGATCCCAGGCGACGCTTGAGTGTTGCCAGAATCCGATACGCATACCCCTGAGTGCATCCGTTCCAAAGAAGGCGACGTATCGGTTTGCATAGGCCGTCGCTGCTGACGGATCCGCAGAGGGGAGAGTAAGTGCGGCCGCCACGCCGCTCATTGGTGCTGGTGCGTTGACGATTGCCAGTTCATCAGCCTTGGAGATTTCGCCTTCAGCCCGATAGAACTTGATACCATTGCGATCAAACGGGATGTGGCTGCCGGTGACCATGATGGATGGCATGCCGGCAGCGATCGCAAAACTCGCGAGCGCGGGAGTCGGCAGTGCGCCACACCAGATCACTTCGCGTCCTGCAGCCTGCACTGCTGCCGTGCAGGCAGCGGCGATGCGCGGGCTGCTGGGCCGCAGGTCCATGCCCAAGATAACAGCAGAGCAGCCGCCGATGACTTCAAGAAAACCAGCGCAATACGCCATGCACAACCGGTCATCGAGATCGCTGACAAGTGCACGAACACCGCTGGTGCCGAAGGAGGCGGCGCCTTGCTGAATGATGTCGCGGGAAGTGGTCATGAGGGCTTCTGCTGCAGTCGGACGAAAGCAGAAGGTTACGGGGTGCCTTGAGGCACCCCGGGATAACCAGTGCTCAGAACTGGTTCATTGTGTTGGCAGCACCACCGGCCAGCAGTGCTTTCTCGCCAAGGAAGTACTCCTTGTGATCGTCGCCGACGTTGGATCCAGCCAGATCCTGGTGTTTCACCGAAGCGAGATCGCGGCGGATTTCCTGGCGCTGGATACCTTTCACGTAGGCCAGCATGCCTTCTTCGCCGAAGTAGCCCGACGAGAGCATGTCCACGCCGAGCGCCGTTTCGTGATAGGTCGGTAGCGTGATCAGGTGATGGAAGATGCCGGCTTCACGGGCTGCATCGCGCTGGAAGTTCTGGATCAATCGATCCGCTTCGAGGGCGAGCGCGCTGTCGTCCAGCTTCACGTCCATCAGACCCTTCTCGAATTTCTTCGGATCGGGATATGCGAAAACGTCTTTGCCTGCGGCCTTCCACTCGTCGTACACCTGCTCACGGAACTTCATCGTCCAGTTGAACGACGGCGAGTTGTTGTAGACCAGCTTCGCTTCCGGACGAACCTTGCGAATCTCGCGCACCATGTCGCCGATCTGCTTGAGGTTCGGCTTTTCGGTTTCGATCCACAGGAGATCAGCACCGTGTTCCAGGCTGGTGATGCAATCGAGCACCACGCGGTCGAAGCCGGTGTTTTCCTTGAAGGCGTAGAGGCCGTTGTCGAGGCGCTCGGGTTTGCAGAGCACACCGTTCTGGTGAATGGTGATGTCGCCTTCCTTGAGCTCCGACAGGTCCTTGACCGGCGTCGCCTGCAGGAAGTCGCAATACTTGTGGCCAAGATCACCGGCGCGCTTGGAGACTGGAATCTTCTGGGTGAGGTCGGCGCCGAGTGAATCGGTGCGGGCAACGATAATGCCGTTGTCGACACCGAGCTCGAGGAATGCATAGCGGATCGCATGCAGCTTGGAGACGAAATCTTCATGCGGCACCGTGACCTTTCCGGCCTGGTGACCACACTGTTTCGCGTCGGACACCTGGTTTTCAATCTGGATCGCGCAGGCACCGGCTTCGATCATCTTCTTCGCCAGCAGATAGGTGGCTTCTTCGTTGCCGAAACCGGCATCGATGTCGGCGATGATTGGCACCACGTGAGTCTGGAAGTTGTCGATCTTCGTAAGTGCCGGAGCGACATTGGCTCCCTTGGCGCGGGCCTGGTCGAGTTCTACAAACAGGTGGCGCAGTTCACGTGCATCGGCCTGTTTGAGGAAGGTGTAGATCTCGCCGATGAGCGATGCGACTGCGGTCTTTTCGTGCATGCTCTGGTCGGGCAGTGGTCCGAATTCCGAGCGCAATGCAGCGACCATCCAGCCAGAGAGGTAGATATAACGCCTGTCGAGCGATTTGAAGTTTTTCTTCACGCTCATCATGGTCTGCTGGGCCACAAAACCGTGCCATGCGCCCAGTGACTGGGTGTATTTACCGGTGTCCTTGTCATAGTCCGCCATGTCCTTGCGCATTATGTCGGCGGTATAGCGGGCGATGTCCAGCCCGGTGCGGAAGCGGTTCTGCAGGCGCATGCGGACCACGAAGTCCGGGTTGATGGCGCGCCATTCGTGTCCCTGTTGCAGGAGTACCCGGCGTACTTCTTCGACTTGTTGCATGTACGGCGTCATGTGATGGTCCTCAGTTCGATCAGTCGCAATGGCAAGGTCCGGCGGTGATTCGGATGTCAGCCGGGATGGATTGGCGGGCACTTTACCCGTCGAGCAAAGGAATGGGTGGATACGAATACATTCTGCGGTGGAATAAATCGGATCCGGTTACAAGGTGTGTACACGTCTGGGATGTTGCGCCTTTAAAGGCGAATCGCCAGAGTGCTGCCGGGAGTCGGGCGGATCCGTGATCCGGCCGGGAAGAAGTTGTCGGGGGACCTTCGATCCATGGGTGTTAACTATTCAACCGGGCAGCTGCTGTCGCTGACCGCCGTGCTGCTGCTCGCGTTCGCCGCTTCACTGGGTATGGCGTTCAACATCGATGCCATTGCACTTGCCTACGATGCATCAAACGCTGCAGCGGGTCTCGTCGCATCTACTGAGCTGTTTTCAATTGCAGTCGGCGTACTGGTTTTTGCGCAGTTCGCGAGCCGCTGGCCCACGAACCGGATCTATCTGATGGGGATCACTCTCATCCTCCTTGGTAATGCAGCGTCAATGTTCGTTCCCGATCTGAATTCGCTGCTGGTCTTGCGAATACCCACCGGGCTTGCCCTTGGCGCGGTGTCTGCGACCTGCATGGCAACCGCCGCTCGTTCGGCGACGCCTGAATCCACTTTCGGTGTCATCAACGCCGCAGTCGGCGCGATGGGCGTCGGCATCGCCTATGTCCTGCCACGAGCCATCGGCTGGGGCGAACCGATGAGCGCTGCTGCGGGCGGTCGCTTCGCGTTTGACGAGCTCGACGGCCTGTATCTCGTCTATGTGGTCTGCGGTATCGCGGCGTATTTCTTCGTCGCTGGCACACCGTCAGTACACCATGATGCCAACACTCCTGTTGCCGCAAAGTCAGCTCCGGCGCTGGGTGGCTGGATTGCGCTGCTTGCCATCGGCTTCATGTTCTTTGGCCACGGCACGCTGGGCATTTTCTTGGTCCGTGCCGCCCGGGAACTGGGAATGTCTTCGGAAACCATCGGCTGGGTCTTTATGGCCGGAGCGGTGTTCGGAATCATTGTGCCACTTGCCGCAGGCTTCATCGGGTCGCGCACGAAGCCGCTACTGCCACTGAGCGTGATCGTTGGGCTGTTGCTGATCGCCTGTTATGTGGTGGCTACCACCGGGAGTGTGATCGCATTCAGCATCGCTGTGCCGCTCTTCGGTTCACTACCGATGGCGTTTCTGCCGATCATGCTCGGCGTGCTGTCGCGCTACGACCCGACCGGGAAGCTTGCCGGCGCACATGCGGCATTTGTGCTCACCGGTGGAGCACTGGCGCCTTTTGCAGGTGGGTATGTCCGGGATCTATCGGAGAATTACGCGATGAACGGCTACTTCGCCTGTGTCTGTATCGCTATCGCGTTCATCATTCTGCTGCCGATCATCCGCGCTGATGATGTCGCTTCCAGGCACCGAAGTGGATCGCCCCTGCCGACACCGAGCCATTGACTAGCATGCCAAGCGCGACAACTGCGAACACCCATTCGACTGAAGTGTTGAAAACGTAGACGCAAAGCGATGCGCCGGCGGCGGCGACTACAAAGCGACTCGCCTGGGCAATCACCGGCCACATGACAGTGCCTGCACCCTGCGACGCAAAGTAAAGCGCGAGACCCAGTCCCTGGAAGGCGAAAACAGGCCCGGAAATGTGCAGGTATTTCGCGCCTTCCGCTGCCACCGCCGGATCATCGGTGAAGATGTGCATCCAGAGTTCCGGGAAAACCGCGAGGGTCACACCGAGCACTCCGGTCACGGAAGCAGCTGAGAGCCCACCGAGAAAACCGATACGTTCGGCGCGGGCGAGATTTCCGTTGCCGATGTTCATCCCGATCATCGCGTTCATGGCCATGCCGAAACCAAACACCATTGGCGTGAGCAGGAACTCGAGCCGTGCGCCAATGCCATAACCCGCAACGGTGGCAGTGCCGAAGGAGACGATGAGCGCGTTGATGGTGGAGATGGTCGAGATCGTGAACACCGGCGACAACGCAGCGACTCCTCCCACACGGGTGATGTCGCGGAACAATGGCCACTGCAGGCGCATATAACGGGTATCCAGACGCACGGGTGCGTCCTTGCGCGACAACATGTAGAGCGCAGTGACGGTGGTCAGCGACGCGACGATCAGGTTGGAAACCGCCGCGCCGGGAAGGCCCAGTTTTGGTAATCCGAACCAGCCGAGGATGAGACCACCCGACAGTGGTACCTGGATGACGGCGTTGACCATCATGATCATCGCTGGGAAGCGCATGTTGCCGGTGCCGCGAATGCAGCTGGTGGTGAGCGCAGACGCCCAGGTCAGCGCCGCGCCCGAAAAGGCGATCGCACCATAGGCCCAGGCTTCTTCGAGGATCTGCCCTTCGGCGCCGAGTGCGCGCAACGTGGATGCGCCGAGCAGCCAGAACACGACGGCGAAAAAGACCCCGGCGGCCAGCGCGATCGCCAGCGCGTGCCAGATCAGTCCCGACGCACGAGCGGTATCCCCCGCGCCGAGCGCCCGGGCAAGGCTTGAGGTGGTGGCACCACCGAAGGAGCCGCCGGCCAGCATCTGCAGCAGCATGAAGCCTGGAAACATGAAGGCCATGGCGGCCAGCGACACGGTGCCGAGCTGCCCCACATACCAAACCTCCGTCATATTGACGCCAGCCTGCACCAGAAAGGCGAGTGCATTCGGCGCCGCAAGCCTGAAGAGGGTAGGCACTATCGGCCCTTCAAGGAACAGGGTACGGGTGGAGGTCGCCTGCATGGCGGTGGGCTTTGTTTGGGGAATATGTTTGAAGGAAACCGAGTGTACGCGAGCGCCCCCAGCCGGCGTTACACTCCCCGCATGGACACGCTGAAAACAAGAAAGTGAAAGTCATCACGCTGCGCGACCGGATCGCGATGATGGATTGGCGCATTGCTCTCGGCGGTGTGCTGACCGTTGTCTGGATCGTCGGCGGGATTCTTTATCTCAACCGGCAGCCGGACTCCCTGTTCGCGATGCACATCGATGAACTTGGCGGGTTTCTCGAAGGGGCTTTCGTGCCACTGGCATTCATGTGGCTGGTGATTGGTCTCTTTGTGCAGCAGAAAGAGCTGACCAGCAATACCGAGATCATGCGGCAGTCGATGTTGCAGGGGCAGCAACAGGCGGAAGCCGTGGCGGCGCTTGAGGTGAACGCGCGGCAGGAGGCCTTCTTCAAGATCTCCCAGAACGTGCAGAAGCAGCTCGGTATGGTCACTGGCATGCAGTTCATCTCGGCCTTTGGTGACACTGAAGGCAACGTGGTTCCTGACGAGCGAACCCGCGAGTTGGTGCAGGCGTTGTCGCTCGGAGATGACACGGTGTTTGTCCGCGAGTTCCTCTCGAACTCGGTGCCGATGATTGATCAGCGAACGCTGGTGTTCTATGGCACCGAGATTCGTCGGCGACATTCGATGAACTACCGCGAGACTTTCGAGCGGCTCGTCAAACTCGCGGCTGAATGTGATCCAGACGGATTAATCAGCGGTACCGTGACCAATACGGCCTTCGGGCTCCTCTACAACCTGTTGCTTCGTCATGCCCCGGCAGAAGTAACCATTCCTGCGGATACCTCTCTTGTGGCCGTGGGACCTGACTTGACGGTGAATGTTCGATGAGCAGCGAAAACACACTCGACTACGGGGCTGACTATGCGGACATCCGCGAGCAGGTGGCGCGTATCTGTGCCGGCTTTCCGGGTGCCTACTGGCAGGACCTTGATGAGAAGGCCGAGTACCCGCACGGGTTCGTGAATGCACTGACGGAGAGTGGTTACCTCGCTGCGTTGATCCCGGAAACCTACGGCGGAGCCGGTCTGCCACTGCGGGCGGCATCCGTGATTCTTGAGACCATTCATGCCAATGGCTGTTCCGCAGCCACGTGTCATGCACAGATGTACACCATGGGTACGGTGCTGCGTTATGGCTCGGAAGAGCAGAAACGCAGATACCTGCCCGGGATCGCGAGTGGTGAGCTACGGCTGCAGGCGTTTGGTGTCACCGAACCGACCACGGGCTCGGATACGACACAGCTCAAGACCCGCGCGGAGAAACGCGGGGACACCTATGTGGTGAATGGCCAGAAGATCTGGACGAGCCGTGCCTTCCAGTCGGATCTTATGCTGCTGCTGGCGCGTACTACCCCGGTGGACCAAGTGAAGAAACGGACCGAGGGGCTCTCCACTTTCCTCGTCGACCTGCGCGAAGTACGTGGCAAAGGCTGCGAAATCCGCCCCATCAAGACGATGATCAACCACAACACCACTGAGGTGTTCTTCGACAACATGGTGATTCCTGCGGAATCCCTGGTCGGCGTTGAAGGGCGCGGTTTCAACAACATTCTCGCCGGCATGAATGCGGAGCGGGTGCTGATCGCTTCGGAGGCGCTGGGTGATGGCCGCTATTTTCTCAAGCGGGGTGTCGACTACGCCCGGGAACGGGTGGTGTTCGGCAATCCGATCGGCCGCAACCAGGGCATCCAGTTTCCGCTGGCGACCGCTTACGCCCAGCTCGAAGCGGCGGAGATGATGGTCCGTAAAGCGGCAGCGCTCTATGACAGCGGCCAAGGCTGCGGTGAGGCGGCGAACATTGCGAAGTACCTCGCATCGGAAGCGGCCTGGTACGCCGCGGACCAGACCTTCCAGACTTTTGGCGGGTTTGCCTTTGCCCGGGAGTACCACATTGAGCGTAAGTGGCGGGAGGTCCGGTTGTGGCGCACTGCACCGATCTCCAACAACATGGTGCTGAACTTTGTAGCGCAGAACGTGCTCGGGTTGCCTCGCAGTTATTGACCCCGGGAAACGCTGTAAACGATCCGGAATTTACAGCCTTGAATTTACAGAAGAGGGGTCGATCGGTAGACTGCCAGTTTTGTGAGCTACCAAAATGCTGCGAATCGCAAGCGAAGCACTCACCTTCGATGATGTTCTTCTTCTTCCCGCGTACTCCCAGACCCTGCCGTCCGAAACCTCGCTCGAAACACGCCTCACCCGCCAGATCCGCCTGAATATCCCGCTGATCTCTTCGGCCATGGATACGGTGACTGAAGCGCGGCTCGCCATTGCCATCGCCCAGGAAGGTGGCATGGGCATCGTGCACAAGAACATGCCGATCGAGCAGCAGGCCCGCGAAGTTCAGATGGTCAAGAAGTACGAGACGGGCATCATTCGCGATCCGGTCACCATTGGTGCGGACAATACGGTCAGGCAATTGCTCGAACTTACTTCTGAGCGCGGCATTTCAGGGGTGCCGGTTGTTCGCGGCAATCAGCTGATTGGGATCGTTACCGGACGCGATGTTCGATTCGAACGCAACTTTGATCTCAAGGTGCGTGACGTGATGACGCCGAAGGATCGGCTGGTAACAGCGCGCGAAGGCAGCAGTTTTGATGAAATCACCGCGCTCCTCCACAAACACCGCATCGAAAAAGTGCTGTTGGTGAATGATCGCTTTGAACTGACCGGCATGGTGACGGTGAAGGACATCAACAAGGCGCACACGTATCCCAATTCCTGCAAGGACAGCGAAGGCCGGTTGCGCGTAGGTGCAAGCGTCGGCACGAGTGTCGAGACAGAAGACAGAGTGCAGGCGCTGGTTGAAGCCGGCGTGGATGCCATCGTCGTGGATACTGCCCACGGCCATTCCGTACGTGTGCTGGATCGTATTCGCTGGATCAAGCAGAAGTATCCGGATATCAGTGTGATTGGCGGCAACGTCGCCACGGCAGATGGAGCGCGCGCGCTGATTGAAGCCGGTGTGGATGCAGTGAAGGTCGGGATCGGCCCCGGTTCCATCTGCACCACACGTATCGTCACGGGCATCGGTGTGCCTCAGATTACGGCCGTTGCTGAAGCCGCGTCGGTGGCCAATGCCGAGGATGTTCCCGTCATCGCCGATGGTGGCGTGCGGTATTCAGGAGACATCGCCAAAGTGATTGCCGCCGGTGCCAGTTCCGTCATGGTGGGTGGTCTGCTGGCGGGTACCGATGAAGCCCCGGGTGAAGTCGAGCTCTATCAGGGGCGAACCTACAAGGCCTATCGCGGTATGGGTTCGCTCGGTGCGATGTCCGGTGTGCACGGTTCCAGTGATCGGTACTTCCAGGAGTCGAACACCGAGGGCCGCAAGTTTGTGCCGGAAGGTATTGAAGGCCGGGTTCCGTATCGTGGCCCCGTCGGACCGATCGTGCATCAGCTGATGGGTGGGCTGCGTGCTTCGATGGGCTATACCGGTTGCGCCAATCTCGATGAAATGCGCACCAAGCCGCAGTTCGTTCGCATCAGCGGAGCGGGCATGGCGGAAAGCCACGTCCACGATGTGTCGATCACGAAAGAAGCGCCCAACTATCCAATGAGCTGACCGATGAGCTCTGAATTCGGAGCGCCGTTTCTGGCGCTCCATCTGAATGACTGACAATACCCGTCACGCCGGAGTGACCGTGACCCAGACAGCACTGCATTATCAGAAGCTTCTGATCGTCGATTTTGGCAGCCAGTACACCCAACTGATCGCGCGGCGAATCCGCGAAGCGGGCGTGTATTGCGAGATCCATCCGTTTGACATGCCGGAACAGGCGATTCGTGAGTTCGCGCCCCGCGGAATCATCCTGTCAGGCGGCCCTGAGTCGGTAACCGAGGGAATGACACCACGCGCGCCGCAGGTGGTGTTTGACCTCGGTGTGCCGGTACTCGGCATCTGTTATGGCATGCAGACCATGGCGGCGCAGCTTGGCGGGCGCGTGGAAGGCAGTGATGTTCGCGAATTCGGGTCAGCGGAAATACGTCGGGAACGGAACACGGCCCTGACCGAAGGCATGGGCTTTTCCGGCGAGAGCACCCTGCCGGTATGGATGAGCCATGGCGACAAGGTGACCGTGCTGCCTCCGGGCTTTTCCTGCATCGCTTCCACGGCGAGTGCACCCATCGCGGCAATGGCCGATGTCACGAGGAACTGGTTCGCTGTGCAGTTCCATCCGGAAGTCACACACACCCGTGATGGCCAGCGTCTTCTGGACAATTTCGCCCGACGCATCTGTGGCTGCGCCGGCCTCTGGACCGCTGGCAACATCGTCGCCGATACCATCGAACAGATCAGGCGGCAGGTAGGTAACGACCGTGTTCTGCTGGGGCTTTCCGGCGGGGTGGATTCGTCAGTGGTGGCTGCGTTGCTGTCTCGCGCTATCGGCCGCCAGCTCACCTGTGTGTTTGTGGACAATGGCCTCCTGCGCAAGCACGAGCGTGAGGAAGTGGCTGCGGCGTTTTCCCCAAACAATACACTCGATCTCGATCTGCGGGTGGTGGATGCTTCTACCGAGTTCCTCGGCAAGCTGGAAGGGGTTACGGACCCGGAAGCCAAGCGCAAGATCATCGGTGCCACGTTCATTGATGTATTCGATCGTGAAGCGTCTACACTTAACGACGTGAAGTGGCTCGCTCAAGGCACGATCTATCCCGATGTCATCGAAAGCGCCGCGAGCAAATACGGCAAGGCCCATGTGATCAAGTCACACCACAATGTGGGAGGCTTGCCGGAACGCATGAAACTCCGGCTGGTGGAGCCACTGCGTGAACTCTTCAAGGACGAGGTGCGAAGGATTGGCGTACACCTTGGACTCCCCGAGTCATTGGTCATGCGGCATCCATTTCCTGGTCCCGGCCTCGGTGTGCGCATACTTGGCGATATCACTCCGACGCGGGCCGATGTACTGCGGGAAGCGGATGCCATCTTCATTCACGAGCTCAGGGCAGCCGACTGGTACGACAAGGTCAGCCAGGCGTTTGCTGTATTCCTACCGGTAAAGTCTGTGGGCGTGGTGGGTGATGCCCGCCGACATGCGCCGGTGATTGCCTTGCGCGCAGTGCAGACGACGGACTTCATGACGGCGCACATCGCGCGTTTGCCATTTGATCTAATCGAGAAGGTTGCGAACCGGATCGTCAACGAAATCTCGGGTGTTTCGCGAGTGGTGTACGACGTCTCCAGCAAACCACCGGCGACGATTGAGTGGGAGTGATGAGGCAGTGCCTGCGGGTGACGCCCGATTCGAAAGAACAGGTTCTCCGTAAGTCCGGTTGTTCATGACGCAAGATCAACACTGGATGAATCACGCACTCAGGCTGGCTCGGGAAGGCGCGGCTCTCGGCGAAGTGCCGGTGGGTGCGGTAGTGGTCGATGCCGAGGGTAGATTGCTCGGCGAAGGGTTCAATCAACCCATCGGTGCCCACGATCCGACGGCGCACGCGGAGATCGTAGCGCTACGGCAGGCTGCACAGAGAACGGGAAATTACCGCCTCCAGGGAGCGTCGCTGTACGTCACGCTCGAACCGTGCCTCATGTGTTGTGGTGCGCTAGTGCATGCAAGAATCCAACGACTCGTGTATGGGGCCACGGAATCCAAGGCCGGTGCGGTTGAATCGGCATTCGGTGTACTCAGGAATTCCCGGCTCAACCATCGAGTGGAAGTGAAAGGTGGTGTTCTTGCGGAAGCGTCGAGTGAAGTGTTGCGGGATTTTTTCGCGGCCCGAAGGGAGATCGCACGAACCGGTGCGCGAGGTTCGTGTAGTGAACCTGACAGTGACTGAGTGCAGTGCGTTTATGTGTGACTAGGAGCGTTAAGCCGTGAGTGCCATCGAGATATTTGCCGGTCGAGCCGCGTTTTCCGTGTTCCGGTTGCAGCAGATCGGAGCGCAGCTGGGTGTGCCAGGAGATCAGCTCTATGCCGAGTTCGTGCACATCCTGTCCGTTGATGTCCCACTCCAGGCATCTGATCACGAACGCGCAACGGCGCTGCTGAACTATGGCCCGACCGAGGGTATGCCGGTGCGTCGCGGCCAGCCGCTGGGCGTGGTCTTGCCACGGGCCGGTACCATATCTCCCTGGTCGAGCAAAGCCACCGACATCTTCCGTACGGTGGGGCTCACGTCGGTGCTGCGTGCGGAGCGGGGCATACGGTGGTTCGTCGACGGTGCATCTTCTTCCATCGACAGTGGCCCGCTGTTTGATCGGATGACCCAGCGTTTTGTTCCTGATGGCGCCTACGCGGATCTCTTTGATCAACACGCGCCGCGCCGGCTGAGCCGCGTGGCCCTTGGTGCCAACGGCATAAATGCGCTTCGTACGGCCAATCAGTCCCTGGGTCTCGCGTTATCGGATGATGAGATCGAATACCTGGCGGGTGCCTATGCGAGTCTCGGGCGGGATCCGACGGATGTGGAACTGATGATGTTCGCGCAGGCGAACTCGGAACACTGTCGCCACAAGATCTTCAATGCGGATTGGGTGGTGAACGGAACCCCGCAGACGGCTTCGCTCTTTGAAAAGATCCGCAACACCCACAGGGCGATAAATGGCCGCGGCGTTCTGTCTGCATACCGTGACAACGCGGCGGTGATAGAGGGCTTTCGCGAAGACCGGCTGTTCATTGATCCGGAACATCATGGCTATCGCTTCCACAACGAGCCCGTGCACGTGCTGATGAAGGTGGAGACCCACAACCATCCGACGGCGATCTCACCGTATCCCGGCGCCGCGACCGGTTCAGGTGGTGAGATCCGCGACGAAGGTGCGGTGGGGCGTGGATCAAAACCGAAGGCGGGACTGACTGGCTTCACCACATCCCATCTGAACATTCCGGGAGATGAGCAACCCTGGGAGATGCAGAACGGCAAACCGGATCATATGGTGTCTGCATTCGACATCATGATCGAGGGGCCGCTCGGTGCGGCGGCATTCAACAACGAATATGGCCGACCGGCACTCACGGGCTACTTCCGTACCATGGAGCTCGAAGATGCGGCCGGCGCCATTCGTGGCTACCACAAGCCGGTGATGATCTCCGGTGGTGTCGGCACGGTGCGCCACGAACACGTGGACTCGTTGCCTTTTCCTGAAGGCACGGCACTGGTGGTGCTCGGTGGTCCCGCCATGCTCATCGGCCTTGGCGGTGGTGCGGCGTCCAGCGTCGATGCCGGCTCCAGCGCCAGTGCGCTGGATTTTGCTTCCGTGCAACGCGACAACGCCGAGATGGAGCGGCGCTGCCAGGAAGTCATCGATGCCTGCGTCGCGCTCGGTCCTGAGAACCCCGTTCTGCTGATTCACGATGTTGGCGCCGGTGGTCTCTCCAACGCACTGCCGGAACTGGTGAAGGATGCGGGATCTGGAGGCCGCTTCGAGCTGAGGGATATTCTCAGCGCGGATCGCGGCATGGCGCCTCATGAAATCTGGTGCAACGAAGCCCAGGAACGGTATGTGCTCGGCATCCGGCGCGAAGCGCTGCCGCGGTTCGAGTTGATCTGTGCGCGTGAACGATGTCCGTTCGCAGTGGTCGGCAGTGCCACCGTTGACAAGCACTTGCACGTGAACGACCGGGAACTCGGCGAAGTGCCGGTTGATCTGCCGCTTGAAGTGCTCTTTGGCAAACCGCCGAAGATGACTCGTAGTATCAAGTCGACTCATGCGCCGGTACGTGCTCTTGAGATGCATGGGATTTCCCTCGATGAGGCGATCCGGCGCGTACTTCGCTTCCCCGCCGTTGGCAGCAAGAAATTCCTGATCACCATCGGCGATCGGAGCATTACCGGGCTCATCGCCCGAGAACAGATGATCGGGCCTTGGCAGGTGCCGGTGGCGGACGCGGCGGTCACACTAGCGGGCTATCACACGCACCGAGGCGAAGCTTTCGCCATGGGCGAACGCTCACCACTGGCACTCATCGATGCGGCGGCTTCGGCGCGTATGGCCGTTGCCGAGGCGCTCACCAATCTGTGGAGCGCGGATGTAGTCGCGCGTGATCGGGTGGTGTTGTCAGCGAACTGGATGGCGGCTGCAGGCAGTGGTCGCGAAGACCAGGCACTCTTCGACGCGGTGACCGAAGTGGGTGAGCGCTTCTGCCCGGCACTCGGTATCGCCATACCGGTTGGAAAGGACAGCCTGTCCATGCGTACTCGCTGGCAAGATCGTGAAGTGGTTTCACCCCTCACACTGATCGTCAGTGCTTTCGCGCCGGTAAATGATGCAAGGAGAACGCTTATGCCCCAGGTGCTCCGCCTGCCGGGCTCGAAGCTGGTCCTGCTGGCGACTGGCAACAGAAATCGCCTCGGTGGCAGTGCACTGGCGCAGTGTTTCTCGCAGGTTGGCGATGAGGCACCGGATGTTGATGCGCAGGCGCTCGTGGCATTGTTGGCCCTGATCGATACCGGTCGTGGGCCGGGGTGGTTCATGGCCTACCACGATCGTTCCGACGGTGGTCTCTTCGCGACACTTGCCGAAATGGCCTTTGCAGGTCGGGTCGGCCTCGACATCGAAGTCGGCGCCGATGCTGTGGCTGAACTGTTTGCGGAAGAAATCGGCGTCGTCGTACAAGTTGAAGGCGGTGCTCTTGCGTCCCTGCTCGAAGCAGCCCGCGTCTGCGGAATTGAGGCGAGGACAGTTGCGGCTATTCGCGACGATGAAACGATCACTATCAGAAGTTCCGGCGCTATTCTCTGGCGTGGTGAGCGGGCGATGCTTGAACAGCTGTGGGCGCGCACCAGCTTTGAAATGCAGCGCCGCCGTGATGACCCGGGCTGTGCGGAGGAAGAGTTCCAGTTGATCGCCACGCCCTCGAAAGGGCTGTCTGCGGCGCTCACCTTTGATCCTGCACAGGCGCCTGCTGTGCACAGCCGACAGCCGAGAATCGCGATCCTGCGCGAACAAGGGGTTAATGGGCACATGGAAATGGGCGCTGCGTTTGCTGCAGCGGGTTTTGCTCCGGTAGATGTACACATGACGGATCTACTCACCGGGCGTATATCCCTTGATGAGTTTGCTGCGCTGGCTGCCTGTGGGGGTTTCTCCTATGGGGATGTGCTCGGTGGCGGCGGCGGCTGGGCCAAGTCTGTGCTTTTCCAGGATCAGCTCCGTGACCACTTTGCGGCTTTCGTCCGGCGCGATCGGCTGTTGCTTGGGGTGTGCAACGGCTGCCAGATGATGGCGCAGCTCAAGTCAGTCATTCCCGGTGCGGAGGCATGGCCCCGGTTTGTCACCAATCGTTCTGAGCGGTTTGAGGCGCGCACGGTGATGCTGCGAATCAATGCGGTTCAGTCACCCTGGCTCGACGGTATGCAAGGCAGTGTACTGCCGGTGGCGGTGGCGCATGGTGAAGGCCGCGCCGAGTTTGACAAGCCTGAGCACTATGCAGCCCTGCGCAGCGGTGGCCAGATCGCCATGCAGTACGTGGATCCTGAACACAAGATCACGACCATTTATCCCCACAATCCCAACGGAGCTGTTGAGGGGTTGGCAGGCCTGACCGCGACGCAGGGTCGGGTGCTGATTCTCATGCCTCACCCGGAGCGGGTGTATCGGACGATCCAGAACACCTGGCGTGATGCGACTTCACCTCAGTGGGGAGAAGCAGGCCCATGGCTCAGGCTTTTCCGCAATGCCCGAACTGCGCTGAAGTGAGCGCAGCGATCAACCTGGAAATCGACTTGGCTAGCGGGGACGTGGTGCCCGGATGATGTCCATCGCCCGGGCCGGGAAGTGTCCGTGGCGACGGTCTTCGAAATAGAACTTCAGGGTATCGGTGACGACGGGAAAGGCCAGCTGGTCCCAGGGAATCTCCGCTTCGCTCATCAGCTGCACGTCGAGTGATTCCGTACCTGCGGCAAACTCGGGTGCCTTCAGCTCGGCGCGGAAGAACGTATAGACCTGATTGATGTGCGGCAGGCTGAACATCGTGTAGAGCGAGAGATCGTTCACCACCGCACAGGCTTCTTCCAGCGTTTCGCGCGCGGCGCCGGCTGCAGCGGTTTCGCCGTTTTCAAGAAAGCCGGCGGGCAACGTCCAGAAGCCATGCCGGGGATTGATTGCCCGTTTCGCCAGAAGCACCCGGTCTTCGAACGTCACCAGACAACCGGTGACGACACGCGGATTCTGGTAGTGAATGGTCCCGCAGCCTTCGCAGATGAAGCGGGGACGGCTGTCCCCGTCGGGAATGCGCGACACGACGGGTTGGCCACAATGGCTGCAGTAGTTCATGTGGGCATTGTAGCCGGGCCGGTCTGCTCAGTGCGGAACAGTGCGGCCGAGACGACTCAGTGCGCCGGGCGTTTGAACGGGATGACCGAAGCCGTGAAGGGTCTGGCCTCCGGCACGATTTCCTCGAAAACATCCTCTGGTTTGAGGAAGCAGCGATTCAGCTCCGCCAGTTTCCAGCACATCATCTCGGAGAGCTTGATGGTCGCCGCCATGGGGTTGCGGGCTCGTTTGCGCTCCATGTCAATCTGGAAGGCAAGGCCACGCAGCCGCTGCTGCTTGGTCGGATCCGGTTGAGCCTCGATGACTTGCTCCGTGAGGCGCAGTCTCAGGTCTTCCAATGCCTTCGGATTGTGGCGGGCCATGTCCACCAGTACGTCAAAATCTGGCAGTTCGCGCATTCGCTTCGGGGTCCTGACATCCTCTCTGTCGGGTACTATACGGGGCGAATGTGTCGGCAGATAGGAGCGCTCTGTAAAGCGGATGTGAACGAGCGACCGATCACCGCGGATTCATCGGATTTTCAGGGCAGAGTAGGGTGGTTCGGGGGAATTCATGTTGATGTCTCTGGGCAACGTCCGGGTTCGGGCGAAGGGTGCTTATTTTGTGGCCGACAACGCGCGTGTGATCGGCAACGTGCTGCTGGAAGAGAACGCTAACGTCTGGTTTGGTGCGGTTGTGCGTGGTGACAACGAACTCATCACCATCGGCGAGAACTGCAATGTGCAGGATGGTGCGGTTCTGCACACAGATCCGGGTTTTCCACTGACCCTTGGCAAGAACGTCACCATTGGTCACATGGCGATGCTGCATGGATGTTCGGTCGGTGAGGGGTCGCTGATCGGCATCGGTGCGGTGATCCTCAATGGGGCAAAGATCGGTCGCAATTGCCTGATCGGTGCCAAGGCCCTGGTGGGCGAAGGCAAGGAGATTCCTGATAACTCCATGGTGCTGGGTGCCCCCGGAAAGGTGGTTCGTACCTTCACCGATACGCAGGCTGCAGGTTTGCTGCGAAACGCCAAACACTATGTACAAAACAGTCGTCGTTTTGCCGTCGAACTGACTGAGCAGGAGGGGGCTGATGTCTGGCAACCCTGAATCGTCCATTCGTATCGGCACACCGGGAGCGCCTGGTGCCACGCGGGTGCTGATGCTCGGCAGTGGTGAGCTCGGCAAAGAGGTCGTGATCGAACTACAGCGGCTCGGCGTCGAAACCATCGCCGTGGACCGTTACGAAGGCGCGCCCGCGATGCAGGTCGCGCACCGATCGCATGTGATCTCCATGCTGGATGGTGCGGCGCTGCGTGAGGTGATCGAGGCTGAAAAACCTCACCTGATCGTTCCGGAAATCGAAGCCATCGCCACCGAGACCTTGCTTGAACTTGAACAGGAAGGCTGGCACGTAATCCCGACGGCTCGTGCGGCGCGACTGACGATGGATCGGGAAGGTATCCGTCGCCTCGCCGCGGAAACGTTGGGGATCCGCACGTCTGCCTATGAATTTGCGGCGAACGAAGCCGAGTTTCAAGCGGCTGTGGCCCGAATAGGCACACCCTGTGTGGTGAAGCCGGTAATGTCCAGTTCAGGTAAAGGGCAGTCGACGGTGAAGACACCTGCCGATGCCGGGCGCGCCTGGGACTACGCGCAGAGTGGTGCGCGTGGTGGAACGGGTGTTCGCAAGGTGATCGTCGAGGCTTTTGTCGATTTTGATTACGAGATCACTTTGTTGACCGTACGTCATACCGGTGTCACGAGTTTCTGTGCACCGATTGGTCATCGGCAGGAGCGCGGTGACTACCGCGAATCTTGGCAGCCCCAGCCCATGTCGGCGTCGGCACGTGCGGAAGCGGAGCGGATTGCGGCGATGGTCACCGACCAGCTCGGCGGGTTTGGACTCTTCGGGGTGGAGTTTTTTGTAAGGGGCGACACGGTCTGGTTCAGCGAAGTTTCGCCGCGGCCGCATGACACCGGCATGGTGACGATGATCTCCCAGGATCTATCCGAGTTCGCGCTTCATGCGCGCGCAATTCTCGGGTTACCGATTCCCAACATCCGTACTCGGGGGCCGGCCGCTTCCGCGGTGCTGCTGGTTGAAGGGCATTCACGGGATGTGGTCTTTACCGACGTGCAGGCAGCGCTCACAGAACCCGATACCCAGGTACGCCTCTTCGGCAAACCCGAGGTCGCCGGTGAACGACGAATGGGTGTGGTACTCGCGCTGGCTGCTGATGTCGATGCGGCGAGGGCCAAGGCAAATGGGGCTGCGGCCCGCATTGGCGTGGAGCTGCGGTGATCGAAGACCGCGCTGGTGCATTCACCGAGGCACTGGCCGGCACCACCGTGGTGTCGGTTGAGCAGGCTGTGGCCGCACCTTACTGCACCCAGAAGCTCGCGGAGGCAGGCGCACGGGTGATCAAGGTTGAACGTCCCGAAGGCGACTTTGCGCGAGGCTACGACCGGGCGGCGGCAGGGGAGAGTGCGTACTTCGTCTGGCTCAACCGCGGCAAAGAATCCATCTGCCTTGATCTCAAGCAAGCTGAAGATGCTTCGGCACTGACGGACCTGATCCGTGGCGCGGATGTATTCGTGCAAAACCTTGCACCCGGCGCACTTGATCGGCTCGGTTTTTGTTCAGCTGATCTGCGGACGCAGTATCCACGGCTCATTACTGTGGACATCAGTGGTTATGGCGATGCGCCACAGATCGCCTACCTCAAGGCCTACGACCTCCTGGTGCAGTGTGAAAGTGGTCTTGCACATATCACAGGAAGCCCCGATGCCCCGGGGCGTGTGGGGGTTTCGGTCTGCGACATCAGCTGCGGGATGACCGCTTTCGCTGCGGTGTTGCAGGCCATCATCACTCGATCGCACACGGGCCAGGGCTGCGGTATTGCGGTATCACTTTTCGATTCGATCGCGGACTGGATGGCGGTTCCGCTCATGCAGCTGGCCGGCGGGCTGGAGTCGCGTCGTGCAGGGCTCAATCATCCGACCATCGCACCTTATGGGGCGTACGCCGCAAAGGATGGTCGTCAGGTGGTGTTCTCCATCCAGAATCCGAGGGAGTGGGCACGGCTGTGTGAAGTGGTGCTTTCGCAACCCGGACTCGCGACCGACCCCCGGTTCGTGGACAACGCCGCGCGCCTTAACAACCGCAGTGCGCTTGACCACATCATCAACGGTGTTTTTGAACGCCTTGACCACCCGGCGCTGTGTGAACGCCTCAAGTCAGCTGATCTGGCGTTCGGCTCCGTGAACACTCTGCACGAGCTGCGATCGCACAAGGCACTCAGAGTTGAGCGGCAGACGCTGCAACAGGGCCATGTGGATCTGGTGGCGAATCCGGTGCGGATCGATGGTCAGACGCTGCCCCGGTCGAGACCGGTACCGGAGCTCGGTGCGGATTCAGCCCATATTCGCGAAACAATCGGGCGCGAAGATGTCGGACATACACATAATCCCCGAGAATGAACGCCCGGCTTGTGCCTTCGCGCCGGGCGCGGTTATAGTCGCGCCACTTAAGGAATCAGCCCAACCGTGACCGAATTCCGTTCACATCGCTTCTTGGCGCTTCAGGCCTCTCAGGCCCTTCTGCTGCTGCCGGCGTAGCCGGCACAATCATCTACCCTGCACGGGCGAACGCCCAAACCTGAATAAAACACCAAGACTCGAACCCAACTCGAGAGAACGAGTGACGCTGTCTCACAGGCGGCAAATCGCCGGTGATAGAGATACGTCGAAGCAGAGGAACGGACATGAATGAACCCATGAGCACCGCCAACCGAGGCATTGGCCGGATGCCTTTCCAGAAGTACCGGCGCTTCCAGCCTGTTGACCTGCCGAATCGGCAGTGGCCCTCGCGCGTGATCGAGCGCGCACCCCGCTGGTGCAGCGTTGACCTGCGGGACGGCAACCAGGCCCTCATCGACCCGATGAACGTCGATGAAAAGCTGCGCATGTTCGAACTGCTTCTCGAGGTCGGCTTTGCTGAAATCGAAGTCGGCTTTCCGGCTGCATCACAACCGGACTTCGACTTCATCCGCAGGATCATCGACGAGGATCGAATTCCCGATGGCGTGGCCATCCAGATACTTTGCCAGGCACGGGAAGAGCTGATCGCGCGTTCAGTCGAGGCTCTCCAGGGTGCGAAGAAGGTCATCTTCCATCTCTATAACTCGACCTCCGAGTTGCAGCGCCGGGTTGTGTTCAACATGGACCGCACCGGCATCATCAATCTGGCGCTGGAAGGTACGCGGCTCGTCAAACAAGGTCTGTCCTCGTTCAACGCGGATGTCACGTTCGAATATTCACCGGAGAGTTTTACCGGCACGGAACTCGATTTTGCCGTGGACGTCTGTACGGCCGTAGCGGAAGCCTGGGGTGCGACGCCACAACGGAAGATGATTGTCAATCTGCCATCCACGGTAGAGATGGCGACGCCGAATATCTACGCCGACCAGATCGAGTGGTTTGTCACCCATTTTCCGAAACGCGACAGCGCCGTGATCAGCTTGCACACGCACAACGACCGCGGCACCGGGATCGCCGCGACGGAGCTGGCGCTGATGGCCGGTGCGGATCGGGTTGAAGGCACGCTGTTTGGTAATGGCGAACGCACTGGCAACTGTGACCTCGTCACCATGGCCATGAACATGTTCAGCCAGGGGGTTGACCCTGAACTCGACTTCCGCCGCATGCCGGAGGTCCGCTCAACAGTGGAAACCATCAACAAACTGCCGGTTCACCAACGACACCCATATGCGGGAGAGCTGGTGTTCACGGCGTTTTCCGGCTCTCACCAGGACGCGATCCGCAAAGGCATGGCGCGGGTGGATCTGAGCCAGTGGGAAGTGCCCTATCTGCCGATCGATCCGGCGGATGTGGGTTCTTCCTACAAGGAAACCGTGCGCGTCAACAGCCAGAGTGGCAAAGGCGGCATTGGCTTCATCCTCGAAGAAATCTTCGGGATCACGCTACCCCGCGAGATGCTGGTGGAGTTCTCCGGCGTTGTGCAGAAGCTCACCGAGCGGCTGGATCGCGAGGTCAAGAACGATGAGATCCTGCAGGCGTTGATGGATGAGTATGTTGTCGACAGCGGCCCGTATCGTCTGCTGAATTTTGATCTCTTGTCCGGACGGCAGGCTGATCAGCGGGTGGTGGCCCAGATTGAAGTCTCAGAGAGTCGGGTCACCATCGACGGTGAAGGCTCGGGGCCTATCGAAGCCTTCGTGAACGGCCTGGTGGATACGCTGAATGAACCCGTCAACATCCTCGAGTATCACGAACACTCGCTGGATGAAGGCAAAGACGCAAAGGCGATCTGTCTGCTGGCCATCAATGAAGCCGGAGGAGGCCGCTGTTACGGGATAGGCGTCAGCCGCAATACGATCACGGCATCCTTTGGTGCAATCGTTTCGGCGATGAACAGGCGGTGGCGGGCGCGCTGATTTCCTGAGGCATCGACGATATCGAGGTGGCCGGCAATCAGATGCCGGCTTCTTCCACTGCCTGTGCGGTGTCGCCGTACTCTTCGCGTGAATCCCAGAGGCGTGCGGTCTTGATGACGTTGCCTGAGATCTGCATGGTCTCCACACAATAGGCCCCGATTCGGCAACAAATGTTGTTCTCCGGGATCATTTCCAGCTGTTCGAGCAAAAGGCCATTCAGGGTTCGTGGACCGCTGATCGGCAGTTCCCACTCAAGCGCCCGGTTGACGTCACGCAGCAGCGCCAAGCCGTCGATCAGATAACTGCCGTCGTCCTGCGGGTGGATGTCCGGCACACGCGCAGCGAAGTCCGAGGTGAATTCCCCGACGATCTCCTCAAGGATATCGTCGAGGGCCACGAGCCCCTGTACGTCGCCGTATTCGTCCACCACCAGGGCGCTACGGCGCTTGTTCTTCTGGAAATTCACCAGCTGGGTATGCAGTGGAGTGCCTTCTGGCACGAAGTAGGGCTCCAGTGCGAGTGCGAGCAGATCCTCCCGGGTCAGATTTTCGCTGTTCAGATGCCGCGTGAGCCGGCGCAGATGCAGGATGCCGAGTACGTTGTTGATGTCCTCACGGTAGATCGGCAGCCGCGTATGGTGGCTGTTGGCGAGGATGGCGAGGATGTCTTTCATGTCGGCATCGATATCGATGCCGACGATTTCCGCTCGCGGCACCATGATGTCGTTTACGGTGACGTCATCCAGATCAAGGATTGACAGCACCATCGACTGGTGCTGGCCAGGCAGGTTGGCGCTTTCGTTCACTACGGTACGAAACTCTTCTGCGCTCAGCTGATCATCTTTTGAAACGTCCTTGATGAAGGGATGTACCCACAGGTTTGAGAGCCAGTTGGTGATGACGACCAGTGGATTCAACGCCGTTAGAATTGGTTGCAACGCATGGACAGAGACGAAGGCGATTGGTTCAGGCCGGTTCGCAGCCAGTGTCTTGGGCCCGATCTCGGCAAAGATCAGGAAGACGAATGTCAGAACCCACGGAGCGACGATCACGCCGATGTCACCATACAGCCGTGCGCCGATCATGGTCGCTACGGTGGCGGCAGTGAAGTTCACCAGGTTGTTGCCGATGAGGATGACACCAAGCAGGCGATCGGGCCGTTCCAGCAGAGCGCGCGCTTTGCGTGCGCTTAAGTGCCCGGTGTTGACGAGATGTCTCAACCGATACCGGTTCAGTGACATCAGCGCAGTTTCAGAACCGGAGAAATAGGCGGATAGAATGGTCAGCACACCAAGCGAGCCGAACAGAAACGACAACGGGATGTCGTTGAGATTCACGTGCCGTTACCGAGCAGGACTTCCAGAACGAATTTGCTGCCGAAATAACCGAGTACAAGCAACGCAGTTGCGCCCAGCACCCATCGGCTGGCGGTAGTACCTCGCCAGCCAAACTGGTAGCGCCCGACCAGCAGGATGACGTAACCCAGCGCAGCGGCACTCAACAGGATCGTGTGGTGGACCAGGCGCTGCGCAAACATGTCATCCAGGTAAAGGAAGCCACTGAGGATGCCAAGCACAAACAGCCCGAGCCCGGCCCAGATGGCAGCAAAGAGCAGACTTTCCATGGATTCGAGCGCCGGTACATGGCGCAGCCAGTTCGTGCGGGTGCGGGCCTTGAGGTGCTTCTCGACGCCTCGCAGGAAGAGCGCCTGCAGGAATGCAAGCAGAAGCACGCTGCCGGCGATCATCGATACGATGACGTGCGGCAGTGTGCCGGTGTCGACAGGCTTGAACGTCGAGGCGTCCGCATTGGAAAGAAGGCGCCAAACCAGCGCCAGAATGTCCAGCGGCAGGAGCGCGAGCAACAGAATGGCCACCGGCAATCGGGCACTGGCCATGGTCACGAACAGTGTCATGACGAGCAACATCACGTTGAGCGCGTTGATTAGTTCAAGATCAAGCCCGGTTGGTTGGCTGATCGCACTCCAGATGGCGCCGAAGTGCATGACCATACCAAGGCCGATGCCTGTCCAGGCGAAAGGGCCGGGGTGAAACGTCTCGTGAGAGATACGACGCGAGAGTAGCACCAGGGCAACGCCGTAGCAGACGATGGCCGCGAGGCTGCTGAGTTGAGTGTCTATGGAAGGTGGCATGGCTGGCTGGAACGCGGGTCAGTGTGGCACAAGCCGCCAGAGGTCGGAAGTCCTATAATCGCCGGCCATTTTCCGCCGGATTGTCGCTTCCGGCGTCTGTTTTGAGGGATGTATTGCCATGTTTGAAACCCTGACCGAACGTTTGACCCAGACTCTCAAGGGGCTCACCGGCAAGTCAAAACTCACCGAAGACAACATTGCTGATGCGCTACGGGATGTGCGGCGGGCACTGCTTGAGGCGGATGTCGCCCTCGATGTGGTCAAGGACTTCACTGACTCGGTCCGCGCCAAGGCGGTGGGTCAGGAGGTGGGCGAAGCGCTCAACCCGGGCGAGTCCTTTATTCGCATCGTGCACGATGAACTGGTTCACATCATGGGCGAGGCTAACGATGCCCTGAATCTGGCCTCCGTTCCACCCGCCATCGTTCTTATGGCCGGTCTGCAGGGCGCAGGCAAAACGACCACCGTCGCAAAGCTCGCACTGCTCCTCAAACAGCGGGAGAAAAAGAAGGTCGCGGTGGTGAGCGCCGACGTCTATCGACCCGCGGCCATCACCCAGCTGCAGACGCTTTCCGGTGATGTCGACGCCATCTTCATTCCCTCATCGCCGAACGAAAAGCCGATTGATATTGCCCGCCGCGCGGTGGCGGAAGCGCGTACCGCGTTTGCCGATGTGCTTATCGTCGACACTGCCGGACGCCTCGCGATCGACGCCGAGATGATGGCGGAGATCAAGGCGCTGCAGGATGACCTCAAGCCGGTGGAGACCCTGTTCGTCGTCGATGCCATGACGGGCCAGGATGCGGCCCGCACCGCCAAGGTCTTCAATGACGCGCTGACGCTCACCGGGGTGGTTCTCGCCAAGGCGGATGGTGATGCGCGTGGGGGGGCGGCGTTGTCGGTGCGCTCGATCACCGGCAAACCCATCAAGTTCATCGGCATGGGTGAAAAGATCGATGCGCTCGAACCATTTTATCCTGATCGAATCGCCTCGCGGATCCTCGGTATGGGCGACATCCTGTCGCTCATCGAAGAAGCCACCCGCAAGGTGGATCGCCAGAAAGCCGAAAAACTTGCCCGCAAGATGGAGAAGGGGCGTTTCGACCTCGAGGACTTTCGCGACCAGCTGGCGCAGATGTCCAACATGGGTGGTATCACCAGCATGCTCGACAAGCTGCCGGGAATGAGCCAGCTGCCAAAGGCTGTGCAGGATCAGGTGGATGAGCGCCAGTTCAAACAGATGGCGGTGATCATCGATTCGATGACACCCCATGAGCGGCGATTCCCAGACATCATCTCCGGTTCACGCAAACAACGCATCGCGCGAGGCAGCGGCACCGATATCGCCGACATCAACCGCCTGCTTAAACAGCACAAGCAGATGCAGAAGATGATGAAAAAATTCACGAAAAAAGGTGGCATCCAGAAGATGATGCGAGGCGTCCAGGCGATGCAGGGCATGATGGGTCAGCGTGGTGTTGCGGGGCGTCGCCGCTGAACAGAAGTGTCAGGGCTGGTACTTAAGTGACGGTTGCCGGCTCAACAGTTTCCGGGGTATTCACGACCGTTGTCCGGTGCTCGGATCTCACCATCCGGAACAACGTCGGCACGGTATAGAGCGCGATCAGTGCCGAACCCAGAACGCCACCGGCAATCGCTGTAGCAAGAGGTGGCCAGAACTGGCCGCCACCAAAAACAAGCGGCAGGAACCCACCCACAGTCGTCAGCGTTGTCGACACGATGTGACGGGTTGCATCAACGATCACGTCCGACATCGCTTCGATATCGCCTGTTACCGCTGCGGGTGACTCCCGCAGGCAGGAAATCACGATGATTGCGCCGTTGATCGCGATGCCGATCATTCCAAGCCCGCCCACCAGCGCCATGTAGCCGAAGGGATAACCAAAGAGGCGCACACCGAATAGCGCTAGCCCGAAACTCAGGACGGCGACGAGCCCGATGATGGCGGTGTAGCGGAATGAGTTCATGGAAAGGGTGACGACCACCAGCATCGCCAGAGCGAATGTCAGGAACATGCCCGCAAGATTTCCGGACGCTCCCGCGCTCTCTTCGGCTTCTCCGGCAATCTCCAGACGATAACCCTCGGGGACGGTAAACCCTTCGGATTTGATACGTTCCAGCGCGGCACCCAATACGCCGGCGGGCAAGGTGAAAGGCCAGACAAAACCCTGCACGGTTGACACTCGCTCGCCCTGGAATCGTTCAATGCCTGATGCCGCCGGCTCCAGACGCCACGAACCCATCTGGTCGAGTGGTGCAGGCGCTCCATTGCGGGTAGGGACAGGCAACGCGGCGAGATCACCAGTGTCATCACGAAAGGCGTTCGCCAAGCGGACACGCACCGGAATCGAGGTGTTGCCTTCCTGTACGGTGGCGACGGTCAAGCCGAGCAGGGACCCCGCGAGATGCCGGGTGAAATCGCCGGTCATCAAACCTGCCTGGGCGGTCGCTATCTCCGCCGGAGCAAACACCACCTTGGGTTCGGATTGGGTGGCGAGCGCACGGGTATAGGTGATGCCATCGGTCAGGGAAAGCAGGCGCCGAAGCTCAAGCGACAAGGATTTCAGAGTTTCCGGATCTGGCCCGACGATCCTGAGCTCAACAGGTGCGCTTACGGGTGGTCCTTGTTCGAATGGCAGGGCCATCACCTCACCTTCGGGTAGTGCTGTCATCAGCTCACGCTGCAGACCGGGCAGGAGCAAACGGGTTGCTTCTGGCGAGGTCGTGGTCACCCAGCCCTGCGCAAAGCTGGCGATGCCATCGCCCTGGGAGATGGCGTTGTAATAGACGCGTGGTGAACTCTGGCCGATGGACCAATACGAGTCGACGATGTCGGGATGAGCTTTCAACAACGCATCGATGCGTTCCACAGCCAGACGTGTTTCATGGATCGAGATATGCGCCGGAAGCTGCACCTGAATCTGGAACTGATTGCGATCAACTGCGGGAAAGAACTGGTTGGTGAGCGTCGGGAACAGCAGGAAACCAAGTACAGGCAAAACCAGCCCCGCAGTGATGCCGATCCATGGTCGGCTGATCGCTGTGAAAACACTCCGCCGGTAACGCGCTGACAGGCGCGCGGATGTCCAGCCCTGATGCCACCAGCGGGATTGTTTTTGGGAGGGCCACCGCTGGTCGATAAACCCGGCAAGAGCAGGAATAACCGTCAGTGCGAGCACAAAAGAGCTGCCTACCGCGAGGCAAACCGTCGAACCCAGTGTGCCGGTGAAATCGCCGACGCCACCCGGTGCCAACGCAATGGGCATGAACGCGAACACGGTGGTTGCGGTCGACGCGAACAGTGGCACCGTCAAATGGCGGACTGACGTGGACAGCGCGACGGCGACAGGTGCGCCACGACTGCGCCGCAGCTGGTAGTCGTCGGTAATGACGATGGCGTTATCGATGAGGAGTCCGAGAGAGATGATGAGGCCGGTAACCGACATCTGGTGCAGCGGAATGTCGAGCAGTTGCATGCCGATCAACACCATGGCACTCGACAGTGGCAGCGACACGCCGACGATGAGGGCGGATCGCAGCCCCATCGAAACCAGCAGGATCAGCAGGACGAGGACAAGCGAGAACACCAGGTTGACCGCGAGGGTCTGCAGGCGGTCGTCGGTGTATTGGTTCTGGTCGTAAACAACATTGACGCCGACGCTTGCCGGCGAACTGGCACTGAACGCATCAACAGTTGCACGTGCCCGGTTGACCCAGTCGCCGATGTTGAGTCCCGGTTGCATCGTGGCCGACACCAGAACCACTTCCTGGCCTCGATGCAAAGCGATGTCGGCAGGTGGGTCCTGGCGGAGTTTGGAAACCGCGCCGAGATCGCCCAGACGCAGCAGATTGCCTTCGTTGGGCGACGATACCGGGATGCCCGCAATCCGTTCGATGGTGTCGAGTTCGGCATCGACTTCGACGAGCATGTCCGTGCCGGCGGCGCGCAGGCGACCGGAAGCACTCTTCGTATCCGCCGACTGGATCGCCTGACTGACGGCGTCAGTTGTCAAACCCGCCCGGGCGAGGCGATGTGGATCCAGCGCCACGAGAATTTCTTCGTCTGCTTCGCCGTAGAGATCGGTTTCTTCTGTACCACCCAGGTTTGCAAGCTTGAGTTCAAGCGCTCGGGCAAGCCGGGAAAGCAGGTTAAGTTCCGGCGGCGATGTACCTTTCCAGCTGAATTCCACGACCAGCGTCGCCGCTAGAGGACGTGACATTTCCAGCACGGGAACTGTGGCGCCTGCAGGCAGGTCGGGAGTGGTTTCGGTGAGCTTGTCGCGTATCTCTGACCAGGTGACATCCACTTCATCGGCACCCACCTCGTCGTAGAGCTCGATCGAAACCAGTGAAAAACCGGCACGTGAAACCGAGGACAGCTGGCGAATTTCCGGAATTTCGCGCAGCCGCGTCTCAATCGGCTCGCTGACCAGCGATTCCATGCGTTCGGCCGTGGCGCCGGGCACCCAGGTTTTAACCGTTGCCCAACGCTCCGTCATCGTTGGATCTTCCTGGCGAGGAAGTGCAAGGAACGCGCTGATCCCCAACAGGATGACCGCAAGAATGCTGAGTGCGGTCAATCTGGGCTGAACAAAGAACAGCCCGCCGGTTGCCTGCGCATGTGCGGAAGGAGGCGACTCAGGTGGTAACTCTGGACGATCAATACGCGCGTTCATCGGCCTGTTACCGCACCTCCGGCGACAATCTGCACGCGCTGCCCGGGCACAATACGATTGACTCCTGCGCTGATCAGTTTTTCACCAGCCTGTACGGTTCCGCGAACGAAGGCGTCCGTTGATTCTGAATGCAGCACCTCCACGAGACGCCGCTCAGTGATGTTGTCAGCGTTGACGACGTAGACCGACCAGAGACCGCGTTCAGCTTCGGTCAGTGCGGCTACGGGCACCCAGAAACCATTGATTTCCCATTGGTGCGGGAGACGCAGTTCAACCACTGCGCCCGGCGGCACCGCTGGTTCTTCAAGACGGAAAACTGCGGTCTGTGTTCGGGAAACCGGATCAACCTCTGGCAGAACTGCTAGCAGAGCGGCGACAACCGGATTCCCCTGCCATTGGATTTCGAAGCGGGGCGAAGCGCCGATGAGCGCAGCTGAAGTGTCCGGAATGCCAAAACGCGCTTCGATGGTCTCAGTGTCCACGAGTCGCAGTACCGGCTCCCCCGGCCGTATCTGGGTGCCTTCATCACGCATGCGCGTTTGGATCGTTCCTGCGAAAGGCGCGACGATCCTGGATTCATCAAGCGCAATGCGCGCGCTCTTCTCCTGCGCTTCACTTCGTTTGAGACTCGCTTCTGCAACCCCGCGGTGGGCAAGACGAGCACGCAACACGGAAATCGTTTCATCGTGTTGATGAGAGGACACATGTCCTTTCTCGCGCAGGTCGCCAAAGCGTCGCTCCGCCTTTTGGGCGATTTCGAGTTCTGCAGTCGCCGCGGCTAACGCCGCACGCGCGACGGCTACATCCGCAACCGCCGAATTCACTGCCGCCTCAAAACTCTCAGGCCGCAAGCGGGCGAGCACTGCGCCGGCTTCGACGCGATCGCCCCAGTCGACAGCAACGGACTCGATTTCGCCGCTGTGTTTGAATCCGAGGTCGGTGGCTCGGGCGGCCAGTGTCATGCCGCCGTAGGCGCGCCAGGTGGATCGGGTCTTTCCGTCCTCGAGGATCGCAACTGAGACGGGCAGAGGGAGCGCAGGGGTTTCCGCGGCGTTGCCGGTGGCGAAGATGACCATGAACAGCAGAAACGTGAGTGATGGGGTCAGAAAAAGGGGCGAGCTGAAGGCTTCAACTCGAGGTGTGTCCGTGTGCGGACGCCCGCGAGGTGTGTCCACGTGTAGACGAGGTGTGTCCACGCGTGGACGCGATCCAGACCAAGGGGCGGGGAGATAGATGCGTGTATTGGTCATATGTGAGCAACGCTACTATTGTGATCAATGCTAACATTCGATTCGTTTTGGTCAACCCGAAGAAAGTAGGCGGGGTGGGACAGACCACATAAAGTGACTATCGGAGGTTGGGGGAAGCCGATGAGCAGTGAGGTGGTGGAGGGTGGGGAGATGAACACCGAGGAGATGAAGAGTGAGGTCCAACCGGAGGCATCCGCCCGTCGTTCTGCCTATCACCATGGCGATCTGCCCGGCACGCTCATGGACCTCGGGGTGCAGCACATTGCCCGCGAAGGTATTGAAAAGCTGAGTCTGCGGGCCTTGGCGCGGGAAGCAGGTGTGTCGCCGACGGCGCCTTATCGCCACTTTCCTACCCGTCTCTGCCTACTTGCGGGTATCGCTACGAGGGGATTCAGACGGCTGACGGAGCGGATGCGCCTAGCCCTCCAGGACTCGGCTGACCCGAACGAACGGTTTGTGAAATTCGGGCAGGCTTATCTCGATTTTGCCTGTGAAGAGCCCGTGAGTTACGAACTGATGTTCGGCGGCGCCATCGAGTTTGATCGTTATCCTATGCTTCACGAGGCAGCGGAAGCGAGCTTCGGTCAGCTGCTCGAAGTGTTGCGCAATACTGTAGACGCCTCGGTTTCGGATGAGGAAATTCAGTTGCTCGCGGGTTCCGTCTGGGCAGGAGTGCATGGGATGGCAGCGCTGCTGATTAGCAAGCTGCGCACTCGTAGGCAGACTGCAAACCGGTCATCTGCAGTCGCAGCGATAGAGCGGCTCGCGGCGGAGCCGGAACGGGCGTTGCGACTTCTTCTGGGGTCCGTGCTGCGTTCCCGCACCTGATTGGCGTTGTCTGGCGAGAACGGGCCTGTTGCACGTTCGCGGGCAAGTCCCCGTGTTCCTTTCTACACTGCAAGGGACTGCGAGTAGTCCGCTGTTCCCCATGATGGGCCGGATGCGAGTGCAGGATAATCCTCAACTGGACAGGAGGCGCGATGTCAGCACTGCAACATCGGGAGATCTTCAGGAACCCCGACCGGACGGCGGTTGAACTCCCGCTCGGTGGAGTGCTTGGAGGGCTTGGGCAAGGAGCGGGTTTTCCTCTGGTCGAGGATCCACGCAAGACAAATCACACCACCATCGTCGGCATGTTCGTGCTGAGGCCCGCAAATCTGGGCTGGCAAAAACCACTGCTCGATGCGGGTGGCAAGCCGGATTTCCAATCAGCCTCGGAGTGGTGCTTCAACGTCAAAGGTGTCGACGGCGGGTGGCTGATTGCGGGCGGCAATCCGCTGGATGCCTATCGCCTCGCATTGCAATACGGGCTCGCAGACGCGGTGATCGTCGGCAGCAATACCGTCGCCAAAGAAGGCGTGGATCACGGCTCGCACCCAGGATATCTGTGGCAGCCCTATGGACCATTGGCATGGCCCCAGCTCGCCTCGATTGATACGACACTCGGTGAACACATCGCTAGCGTGCGCCGGACCTGGCAGTCGCTGGGAGTGTTGTCGCAGCGAAAGTACCCTGCCCAGATCGTGGTTTCCCAATCCGGTGAGCACCGTCCGCCCGCCAACGATCTTTTTCAGGCGCGGATCTTCAATGCCGTCCACCCGGATGGATCTCCGGTTGAAACCTACGTGCTGACGAGCGAAGCCGGAGCGGCCCGCATGCGTGCCCGGATGGGTAAGTATCGTTTGCGACGGAGTCCCGAAGAACTTCTTCTCGTGGCCTCGCCCGCCGGTGACCCGGAAACCCTCGACATCGCGTCTGTGCCGGCACTGCTGCGCAGCAAGCTGGATATTCGCCTTGCCAATCACGACGGTGGCCAGACGGTACTGTCCAAATTCAGCGAAGCCGGAGCCATGCCGCAGGTGAACCTGACCTTGATGCGTAGCGCGTCGGTCAAAGACGTGTTGCGCACCGACGAACGCCTCGATGAAGGTGTCCGCTGCTCCATGTTGGCGGAATTCGATGCCCGGCGGCAGCTGTTCTTTTCAGACAATCACGCGCTGCCGCGAGTGCTCGAACCACTGAGTGTGCTCACGGACGGCGGTGATGGTGTGGTGGTGAGCTTTGATGCGCGAGGGCTGCGCGGGTTATAGATTTCGCTTGATCGGAAACTTCATCTGTTCAGAGAAATAGGGCGCATGGCGCCCTTTTTCTCGTTGTCTCTGCGATCAAGGCCCGCCGGATACCGCAATGGTCTGCCCGGTCATCCAGGACGATGCCTCGGAGGCGAGGTAAACCACCGCAGGAGCGATATCCCTGGGATCGCCAACTCGACCGAGGGGAATTCCAAATCGTTTGCCGAGTTCCGGAATGTCTTCAGGCTTGAGCTTGAGGAACTCCATGAACACTTCCGTTGGAATCGGCCCGGGTGACACGCCGTTCACGCGGATTCCGAGCGGCGCCATTTCCATGGCAAGTGTCTGGGTAAGGTTGTTGACGCCACTCTTGGCAACCGCGTAAGGCCCATTGTTCGGTGACGCCCGGTTCGAGGCGACGGAGGAGATGTTGATGATGGTGCCACCACCATTGTCTTTCATGATCCGAGCCGCAGCCTGTGCGCCGGTCCAGACCGCTTTTAGGTTCAGATTGAGCTGGAAGTCCCACTGCCGTTCGGGCATATCGAGGAACGTCCGCGGAACCCGGTCGTCAGCACCGCCGGCGTTGCTGACCCAGCAGGTGAGCTTGCCCATTTCCTTGAACGCGGTCTGCGCGATGCGCTGAACTTCTTCGATTTTCATCACATCGGCGCTGATGGCAAGCGAGCGGCGTCCCAGCGCCCTGATCTTCGCAGCTACTGCTTCGACTTCATTGCTTCTGCGCGCCGTCACCACGACGTTGGCGCCTGCTTCAGCAAGCCCGAGGGCGATTCCCTCACCAATACCGCGACCACCACCGGTCACCACAGCCACCTGTCCCTCGAGTCGAAACCGGTCAATAATGCTCATCTTATTGAGTTCCTTTGATTGTTCGTTCCGGTGTGGGACATCAGCGTGCCCCTTCGCGGATCAGATCGGTCACGCCGTCCCACTCGTCATGTTCTGTTTTCCAGGATTCGAACATGTTGCGGATGATCGGCGCGTCGCCATGCAGTTCCACATAACACCCCATGTCACGGCGGCAATCCATGTACGCGACATAGTCACCACCCCACAGTGTGCAGGCAGTTTCATAACCGGCTTCCTGGAACCGTTTGATCTCGCCGGAGACATCGGAAACCAGGAGCCCGACGTGGTGAAAGCCGTTCTGCCCACGCTTGTACATTTCGCGATAGATGGACGGTTTGTCATCGTGCTGCGCAATGAACTGGATATGCGCCGGTCCTGCCTGGCCGAAGGCGTAACTCACATCGGCTTCAACCGGTTCGCCCCGATAGAGGAAACCTTCGGCGATGTGGTGGCGAACCACGTGGAACGGACCCGCACCCACCATGCGATTCCACTGGATGCAGGCGGCATCGATGTCGTCGACGAAAAATGCGTATTGCCAGATCGGATGGCGGATAAGCGGTGATTTCAGTTTGATCATGTCCCCCCCTTGTAATGTTACGCGTCGTTGTCTGCCCACTCAGAAACTCCCGTATGGGCAGAACATAACAGAAGTGTGGCCCGGCAGGTCAGCAGGCGAGGTGTTTCGCAAGACCGGCTTCTGCAAGGGCGGTCGGCGTGATTACAATCGACTCGTCAAACCTCGGGAGGGGACGATGTCGATCGAAAACGGTGAGCGGTTTCTGCGGCTCCTGAAGAACAATGCCCAGCTCAGAGAGCAGGTGAAAAAGCATGGACCTGCGGCTTTCGAGACGCTGTCGGCGTCCTCAGGTGCATCAAGTACGAGCTGGGAAGTGGTGGTAGCAGCCATCCGGGAAATAGAAACCCGGCAAAGGCAATAAACAGGAACAAAAAAACCAAGGCATACGAACGATGGCAAAGAAACTGGTTCTGGTGGGGCTGGTACAACCCAAGTCGGATGATCTGGTGGGCGCTTTCAATGAGTGGTACCTCGGCAATCACATCGAAGACACCTTCAACTGTCCGGTCATCAAGTCTGTGCGCTGCTTCAAAGCCGTTCGAGGCTTTCTCGGTACACCGCCCTCGGGTTACCTCACCATGTACGAATTCGAAGGGGAGAATGCTGAGGCAGCGGAGAAAGCGCTGGCCGCCTACCAGAGTGATCCGGGGTCTTGGCCGAAGCGGCAACCCGGCAACGGCTCCATGCAGGTTGTGAGCGCGGGCTGGTACCAGGAAGAGCTCGCGTTCGGCTGAAGTCCTGTCCGCTATCACGGGAGCACGCGGACAGAACCGATCGTCAGGCTGGAAAGACGGTCGAATATCTCTATAATTCCCCGCCTTCTTTGGCCGGTGGCAGGTTGCCGGCATTCAATCAAGAAACAGGAATCAGGGTAAAACCCCCATGCTGACCATCCGTCTGGCTCGTCACGGTGCGAAGAAGAACCCGTTCTTCCACATCACTGTGGCTGAAAGCACCGCTGCCCGTAATGGCCGATTCGTTGAGCGGCTCGGCTTCTACAGCCCGGTTGCCCGCAATCCGGTGGACGGGTTTCGGGTCAATCTGGAACGTTATGACTACTGGACGTCTGTAGGCGCCCAGCCTTCCGAACGTGTAGCGCTTCTGGTGAAACGCGCACGCAAGGCCCAGGTCCCCGCAGCAGCGGGCTGAACCCCGGGTCTCCATTGGCGTCGCCTTCCGACAGCATTCACCAATCAGCGGAAGGCGAAGCAGATCCCCTCGTTGTGATCGGGCGCCTGCAGGCGCCCCATGGTGTGCGTGGCTGGCTGCATTTCCGCAGTTTTACCGAAGACTCTGGCACCGCTCTCGCTCTTGAGCCCTGGATGATCGAAACCGCGTCCGGCGACCATCAAGTGATCGAAGTCGAAGCGCACCGCACGCAGGGCGAAGGGCTTCTGATCAAACTCCGGGGTGTTGATGACCGCAACGTGGCGGCGCTGCAAACCGGCAAGAATGTGCATGTGCACCTGTCGAAGTTGCCTGCGCCTGAGGCCGATGAGTTGTATTGGCATGACCTCGAAGGCATGGCGGTCAGGAATGCTGCAGGTACAGCTTTCGGCACTGTCGCTTCGCTGTTCGACAACGGCGCACACGACGTGCTGGTGATTCGGGAGAAAACGGCAGATGGCGTTCGGGAGCGACTGATCCCCTTTGTGCCGGAATATGTTCTTGAAGTGGATCAGACCGGTCGGGTGATCCTGGTCGATTGGGACTTGAGCTGGGACTGATATGTGGTTTGGCGTCATCACCCTGTTCCCGGCGCTCATTGAAGCGGCCATTCCCTTCGGGATATTCGGCCGGGCGGTGCGGGAAAGCCGCATCCAGGTGCAGTGTTTCAACCCTCGTGACCATGCGGTCGATCGTCATGGCACTGTCGATGACAAACCCTACGGCGGTGGAGCAGGCATGGTGATGCTCGCGGAGCCGCTGCTGAGCGCCGTCGCAGATGCACGCCGGGCTGCAGCCGCGGCAGGATTCAAGGATGTGCCGGTAGTTCTGCTCAGCGCCCGTGGGGAAACTCTCACTCAAGGCATTGCGGCGTCATTGCGGCAACGTTCCGGTCTGATACTGGTTTGCGGGCGTTATGAAGGCGTTGATCAGCGATTCATAGAAACGGCGGTCGACGCTGAGCTCTCAGTAGGTGATTTCGTGGTGTCCGGCGGGGAAGTGCCGGCGCTATTGGTCATGGATGCGATCAGCCGGCTCGAGACCGGGGTTGTTGGTAATCCGGATTCGCTTGCGGTCGAGTCTCACCTTGATGGTTTGCTTGAATATCAGCAATATACGCGCCCCGAAAACGTCGCGGGACTCGAGGTGCCGCAGGAGCTGCTGTCCGGTGATCATGCCCGGATTGCAGAGTGGCGGCGCAAATCTGCTCTCCTGACCACCTTTGAACGCCGGCCGGAACAACTGGCTGGATCGTCCTTGCTCGAGGATCCAGCGGAGCGTGCGCGTTTGGTTGCTGCGCTGGAAGAGGCCAAACGAATGGCAAGATCGGAAGACTAAGGTCGGAAGAGATAAGTCAGAAAGGGAAAGCGGGCTGAGACCGGCCTTCGACCCGACGGATTCAACAAGCGGTCTTCGCGCGGCGAGCACGAAGGCCAGAACCGGCAAGGCGCTGGGGCTGTGAGAGCCCGCGCGGCCACAGTGAGGAGTGAGCAAGATCGTGCGGAACAACAAAATCATTGAACTGATCGAGAACGAACAGCTCACCAAACATAATCTGGATTTCGGCTCCGGTGATACTGTCCTCGTGCAGGTCAGGGTGCGTGAAGGTAACCGCGAGCGCCTGCAGGCGTTTGAAGGCATCGTTATTGCCCGGCGTAACCGCGGCCTCAACTCCTCGTTCACTGTTCGCAAGATTTCCCATGGCGTGGGTGTCGAGCGGGTCTTCCAGGCTCACAGCAACCTGATCGAATCAATCACCCTTGTTCGTCGTGGTGATGTTCGCAAGGCAAAGCTCTATCACCTGCGTGAACTTTCCGGCCGTGCAGCCCGCATCAAGGAAAAAGTTGGCGGCAAAAAGGCCGGCAAGGCCGATCCGGTGGTGCCGGAAACCGGCGAAGCAGCCACACCCGAAGTTGCGGAAGAGTAACCTGCACTCCCTCGCAGGGTAACTTTCCCACCCGCTCCTCGAACCGGACGATGCGTTCCACTGTCCGGTTCATTCCTACAAGGGTCCGCTCCAGGGATCCCGTCAGAGCTCCCGTGTCGGTTTCTGTACGGGCTTCCTGTTCCGGGCCCCACAATGTTAAGCACTCAGGCTGCGTTCATGGAGATGCCGGCAGTGGCGGCTGATATCGAACGATTTCTCGAAGAGATGTGGCTGGAAAAGGCACTGTCCGACAACACGCTTGCGGCCTATCGGCGCGATCTAGCAGACGTTGAACGTCGCCTTCGCGGCAAACGGATTGATCAGGCGACCACTGCGGATCTCGCGGAATGTATGGCCGCGCGTTACCAGGAAGGACTGAAAGCGCGCTCGACCGCCCGGTGGCTGTCTTGCATCAGGGGTTATTACAAACAGGGCATTCGCAAGGGTCGCCTCGAGACGGACCCGAGCCTCGGCATTGCCGCACCTAAACTGGGACGCGCTTTGCCCGGGGTGTTGACCGCCCGTGAAGTGGAACAGTTGCTGGAAGTGCCGACGGTCGATGAGCCGGTAGGTTTGCGCGATCGCGCCATGCTGGAACTCTTGTACGCGTCGGGTCTTCGCATCAGTGAGCTCGTCAATCTACCGATGGTGTCCCTGAATGTCCGCCAAGGTGTCGTTCGTGTGGTAGGCAAGGGAGACAAGGAGCGTCTGGTTCCTGTAGGTACCGTAGCGCTGCAGTGGCTTCGGCACTATGTGGATACCGCGAGGCCGGTGCTTGGCCACCGCCACCAAACCAGCGCCCTCTTTCTCAGCAATCGCGGCGAGGCGATGACGCGGCAGAACTTCTGGTTTGCGATCAAGCGATATGCGGAAAAAGCCGGTATCCAAAAGGCCATCTCGCCGCACACACTGCGTCACGCCTTTGCGACCCACTTGCTGGATAATGGCGCCGATCTGCGCGCGGTGCAGATGATGCTGGGGCATGCCGATCTGTCGACTACCCAGATCTACACGCATGTGGCACAAGCGCGACTCAAGGCGCTGCATGCGGAACACCATCCTCGGGGCTAAGACCGGCTTGATGGCAGTGGACACCTGGCGAAGGTGGTGTTTTTTTTGCAGTGGTTGACCAACAGACAAAGGAATCAGGTATGGCAGCTAATACAAAAGGCCGTCTGACAGAGCACCTCCGGGCGAACTTCCGGGCACGGTTCAGGACGGACGTGCTGCTTCTTGCAATGATTACCGCAATGCCGGTACTGGCAGCTGAAAGCCTGGTCGTCCAGAAACTGCGCGAGTTGCGGCCAGACCTGCCGATCACCCGCGTCTTGCCGTCACCTGTAGCAGGCTTTGTTGCCGTCGAAATCGACGGCGGTACGTTTCTGTATGCGTCCGAGGATGGGAAATACCTCTTCGCCGGCGATCTGTACAAACTCAACCAGACCCTCGTCAACGTGACCGATGGCATCCGTGCTGGAAAACGGAAATCGCAGCTGGCCAAGGTTCCACGGTCAGAGATGGTGGTGTTCTCGCCGAAGAAGGTGCCCGTCAGGAAGTCCGTGTTTGTCTTTACCGATGTCGACTGCGGCTACTGCCGCAAGTTGCATCTGGAGATGCATGCGATCAATGACCTTGGCATCGAGGTGAAATACCTCGCCTATCCACGCGCCGGCATTGGATCTGATGCCTACAAGAAGGTTGTGAACGCGTGGTGCGCCGACGATCCGAACACGGCGCTCACCAACCTCAAGCTGGGCAGAACTGTCGCCGAAAAGAACTGCACAAACCCGGTGGCGGATCAGTATGCGCTGGGTCGGGACATCGGCATCATCGGCACTCCGGCCATCGTGACAGATGAAGGCGAGCTGCTTCCAGGCTATATGCCCGCGGCGGATCTCGCCGTGGCGCTCGGTCTCAACTGAAATCTGCCGGTCGATAGCCGAATCAAGGGGACGGAAAATGCGAATCGGAGTGGCCGGACTTGGTAACGTGGCTCAGGGCTTACTGACGTTACTCGAGGAAAATCACGGGCAGATCATTGCACAGTGTGGGCAACCCATTGAGGTGGCCGCGGTTGCCAGCCGTTCTCGGCGCGAAGTGGATCTCGGCGGTGCAGAGTTCTCCCACGATGTCGCCGCGCTTGCGACCCGCAATGATGTGGATGTGATCGTCGAGCTGATGGGTGGCGAAGGCGCAGCGCTCGAGCTCGTCAAGTCCGCACTCAACCACGGCAAGTCAGTGGTTACCGCCAATAAGGCCATTCTGGCGGCACATGGCGATGCTCTCTTTGACCTTGCCGCTGCGCGCGGAGTTGCGCTGGGTATCGAAGCTTCAGTTGCCGGCGGCATCCCGGTTATCGCTGCACTGACCCGCTCGCTTGCAGCCAATCAGATTGAACGGGTCACCGGAATCATCAATGGCACCTGCAACTTCATCCTGAGCGCCATGAGTGATCAGGGTGCCGGGTTTGAAGATGCACTCTCCAAAGCCCAACAACTGGGATTTGCGGAAGCTGATCCCACGTTCGATATGGGTGGCATCGATGCGGCGCATAAGCTGGCTATCCTGGCGGCGCTTGCCTTCGGTGTACCCTTTGATCGCAATGCCGTCTTTGTCGAAGGTATAACCGATGTGACACCCGATGACATTACGTACGCGCGGGAACTTGGTTACTGCATCAAGCTCCTGGGGATTACCCGCCGTACTGCTGAAGGCATCGAGATGCGGGTGCACCCGGCACTTGTCCCGCTTGGCGCCATGTTGGCGAGTGTCAACGGGGTGATGAACGCTGTGCAGATCAATAACAATGCCACCGGCTCATTGCTGTTCCACGGTCCTGGTGCCGGTGGCCGTGCGACGGCGAGTTCGGTGCTTGCGGACCTGGTGTCAATCGCCCGCGGCGATCGCCCGATTCGCCTTGCGAATAGCACGGTCACCGCAACGATGTTGCCGATGGCGGCCGTTGAATCAGCCGCGTATCTGCGCATTCCCGTCGTGGATCAGCCTGGCGTGTTTGCGCGAATCGCCACCATTCTCAGTGATCACGGCATCAGCATTGAAGGCGCAATCCAGCGTGAACGCGCCATCGCCGATCGCAAGGTGCCGATCGTAGTGGTGACACAGCCCGTCCCGGAAGCGGTGATGACCCGCGCCGTCGCAGCATTGCAGGCGTTACCTGCCGTCGTTGACCGAGTGCGACGAATCCGTGTCGAACACGCGGCCGCATGAACGCGGCCGGTACACCCCAGTTTGTTCGACGCCCGGTTGAGCGGCTATTGCCCGGCGTGCATCCGGTGCTCGGGCGGGTGTACGGCGCTCGTGGAGTCGGATCGGTGGCGGAACTCAGCCATGACCTGAAATCGCTGTTGCCGCCGGACGGGTTGCCCGATCTCGAGAAAGCGACGGGCCGCCTGCTCAACGCGGTGGTCACAGGGCAACGGATTCTCTTTGTTGGCGACTTTGATGCGGATGGTGCGACATCCGTTGCGCTTGGCGTGTCCACGCTTCGCCGGTTTGGTGCTGAACAGGTGGATTTCGTGGTGCCTAACCGTTTCACCTACGGCTATGGGCTGTCGCCGGAAATTGTCGATCTCGCTGCGACCCGCTCGCCAGACCTAATCGTCACGGTGGATAACGGCGTGGCCAGTATCACCGGGGTCGAACGGGCCAAGGAACTCGGCATCGACGTGATCATTACGGACCATCATCTGCCCGGGAAAGAACTCCCGCAGGCGCTTGCCGTCGTCAATCCGGTGCTGCCTGAATCCAGATTCCACAGCCACGCACTCGCCGGTGTCGGAGTGATCTTCTATGTTCTGGGTCGACTGCGAACCGCGTTGGCACAGGCCGGCTGGTTCGAATCAAAGAACATTCCCGTGCCGAACATGGCGGATGGCCTTGATCTAGTGGCGCTGGGGACAGTGGCGGATGTGGTGCCGCTCGATCAGAACAATCGCGTCCTGGTCGCACAGGGGTTGGCGCGAATTCGTGCAGGACGTGCGCGCCCCGGGATTCAGGCGCTGCTGCAGGTTTCGCGCCGTGTTGCAGCCAAAATCACTGCAGCTGATCTCGGCTTTGCGATTGGTCCGCGACTCAATGCAGCCGGTCGGCTCGATGACATGACGATCGGCATCCGCTGCCTGCTTGCGTCGACAGTCGAAGAGGCCCGGAGCCTTGCCATCGCTCTGGATCAACTCAATCGTGCCCGTCAGGAGCTGGAACAGACCATGGTCGCCGATGCGGAACTCATCGTTTCCGGCCAATTGGCAGCAGGTGAAAGCCGGGATGGAATCTGCGTTTACGATCCGGGTTGGCATCAAGGTGTTGTGGGGATCGTTGCCGGCCGCCTCAAGGACCGCCTGCATCGACCGGTCATTGCATTTGCTGAAGCCGGATCCACTGCGCCGGACGAGCTCAAGGGCTCAGCCCGCTCTGTACCAGGGCTGCATATGCGTGACCTGCTGGATGAGATCGCCACCAGCCATCTGGGTTTATTACCGCGGTTCGGTGGGCACGCGATGGCTGCCGGGCTGTCTCTGAAGCGCATTCACTTCAAACAGTTTGCAACCATCTTCAATCGTCTCGTGACCACAAGGCTGCCCGCAGAATCCCGTGATGCCGTGGTTTATACCGACGGTGTGCTCGGGGTCGACGACATCAGTGTCGCGACCGCTGATCTGCTGGCGGGAGCGGGGCCCTGGGGACAGGCCTTTCCGGAGCCGCTCTTCGAGGGTGAGTTCGATGTGATCAGCCGTCGCGTTGTCGGTGAACACCATCTCAAGCTCACGGTCAGTCCACGCGATACCGGTGCTTCTGCCGGTCGACGCCGACGCCTGATCGATGCAATTGCGTTTCGTCAGGCGGAACGGGCGGTCGAGCCATTCGCACAGGCCACGCTGACCTATCGTCTTGCACGTAATGACTATGGCGAGGCGCCTACGGTGCAGCTCGTGGTGGAGCATCTTTTGCCGCTGGCATAAACTGCGGCGCCTTTTTTCACCGGGCGGCACGCCACCAAATGGCCGAAATCACTTCTGTCAGGGAACGCATCAAGGACCTTTCTGCGCGTGATGTCGCGCTCCGGGGGTATCTTTGACTATGCCGGTAAAGAAGCCCGTTTCGAGGAAGTAGAAGCAGAGCTGGCTGAAGCGGGTGTCTGGAACGATCCTGCGCGCGCCCAGGCGCTTGGCAAAGAACGATCCGAGCTCGCAGTCATCGTCGGCGTGCTGCGGGATCTGCATCAGACCCTCGCTGATCTTTCCGAACTCGCCGAATTGTCCTCCGCCGACGATGATGCGGATTCACTCGACCAGGTCGATGTTGAACTCGACAAGGTGACGGAGTCACTCGAAGCGCTCGAGTTTCGCCGCATGTTTTCCGGGGAGATGGATACCCACTCCGCCTACCTTGAAATCCAGGCAGGCTCCGGCGGTACCGAAGCCCAGGACTGGGCAGAGATGCTTCTGCGCATGTATCTCAAGTGGGCGGAGAAACGTGGATTCACCGCCGAGGTCACGGAAGTGTCCGCAGGCGAAGTTGCCGGTATCAAGGGTGCCAGTGTGCACGTCCAGGGTGAATACGCGTTTGGCTGGTTGCGCTCTGAAACCGGGGTTCACCGGCTGGTGCGCAAATCACCTTTTGATTCCGGCAATCGGCGACACACATCGTTCGCCTCGGTCTTCATCTCCCCGGAGATCGATGACGACATCGAGATTGATCTCAACATGGCCGACGTCAGGGTGGATACTTATCGGGCGAGTGGTGCTGGCGGTCAGCACGTGAACAAGACCGACTCGGCGATACGTCTGACCCATATTCCGACCAACACCGTCGTGCAATGTCAGACTGAACGTTCACAGCACCAGAATCGCGACAAGGCGTTCAAGCAGCTGCGCGCCAAACTGTACGAACTGGAAGTGCTCAAGCGGAAGGCTGCACAACAGGCGCTTGAAGACTCGAAGACGGATATCGGCTGGGGTAATCAGATCCGCTCTTACGTACTTGATCAGTCGCGGGTCAAAGACCTACGGACCGGATTTGAACGCAGCGATCCCGGCAATGTGCTGGATGGTGATATCGATGATCTCATCGAAGCGAGCCTAAAAGCCGGGCTGTAGCGAACCCGAATGCCGCAGGAGAGTCCCGTCGACAAGTGCATTTCAGCTGCATTTCAGGAGCATTGATGAACGACCAGAACCAGACGGAACACCAGGATGTCGCGGCAGTCAGACGCGCCAAGCGTGACGCCTGGCTGGCGAAAGCGCAGATCTATCCCAATGACTTCCGGCGTGATGCCATGGCGGCGGCGTTGCATCGCCGTGCCGAGGGGCTGGACAAAGGCGCTCTCGAGAGGGAAGCCCTTCGAGCTACGGTCTGTGGTCGCATCATGCTGCGCCGGGTGATGGGCAAGGCGAGCTTTATTACCCTCGAAGACAGCAGTGGACGCATCCAGTGTTATCTGACCGGTGATGCGCTGGGTGCGGCATACGATGAGTTCAAGGCGTGGTGGGATATTGGCGATATCGTCGGGCTCTCCGGCACGCTGATGCGAACCAACAAGGGCGAGTTGACCGTTGCGGCGGATCGGATCGTGTTGCTCAACAAGACACTCAAGCCCTTGCCGGAGAAGTACCACGGCCTTGCGGATACGGAGATCCGTTACCGGCAGCGGTATCTTGATCTCATCATGAATGAAGACAGTCGGCGGGTGTTCGCGATCCGCAACCGGCTCATTCGCCTGCTGCGGGACTTTTTCGGCGACCGGGACTTCATCGAGGTGGAAACACCGATGCTGCATCCCATCCAGGGCGGGGCAACTGCGCGGCCATTCACAACCCACCACAACGCGCTCGACATGCCGATGTTCCTGCGCATCGCACCTGAGCTCTATCTCAAGCGACTGGTGGTTGGTGGGTATGAGCGTGTGTTTGAAATCAACCGTAACTTCCGCAATGAAGGGTTGTCGACCCGGCACAACCCTGAATTCACCATGCTGGAGTTCTATCAGGCGTATGCCGATTACAACGATCTGATCGCGCTCACTGAAGAATTGTTCCGTTGGCTGGTCACGGAGCTCTGTGGCACGCCGGTTATCGAATTTCAGGGGAATACCCTCGACTTCGGAAAACCATTCCAACGCATCAGTATTGCACAGTCGCTGACTGAGATCGGCGGGCTGGATGAGGAGACCGCCACAGATGCGAGTCGTTTGCGCGAACACCTCTTGCGCATGGGAATCGAAACCGATCCGGGCTGGGGGCTCGGGCGGCTGCAGTCGGAGTACTTCGAAGCCCGGGTGGAGGAGAAGTTGCTGCAGCCGACATTCATCACCGAATATCCCGCCGAAATTTCGCCTCTCGCGCGTCGCAATGACCGCAATCCTGAGGTAACGGACCGGTTTGAGCTCTTCATTCTCGGGCGTGAGTACTGCAACGGTTTTTCAGAGCTGAATGATCCCGTCGATCAGGCGGAGCGTTTTTCTGCCCAGGTGGCGGCAAAAGAAGCCGGTGATGCTGAAGCGATGCACTTCGACCATGATTTCGTCGAAGCACTTGAGTACGGTCTGCCGCCGACGGCAGGCGAGGGCATCGGAGTGGATCGCCTCGCTATGTTGTTGACCGGCTCGCCCAGCATCCGCGACGTCATCCTCTTCCCGCTGATGCGGCCGCAGGGCTGAGATGGCTGCGAGTGCCGTCAAGCTTGACCCGTCCTGGCTCGCGGTGCTCGGAGAAGAATTCGAACAACCCTACATGCAGCGGCTGCGTGAGTTTCTGCGCAGCGAAAAAGCGGCGCACAAACACATCTATCCACGCGGCAAGGACATCTTCGCCGCGCTCGACCTGTGCGTGTTCGATGCCGTCAAGGTGGTCATCATCGGCCAGGATCCTTACCACGGCGCTGGTCAGGCACATGGTCTCTGTTTTTCGGTGCTGCCCGGGGTGCCACAGCCGCCATCACTGATCAACATCTTTCAGGAAATTGAAAATGACGTTGGTGCTGGCCAGCACATGCCCCGTGACCGTGGGTGCCTCGACGCGTGGGCGAAGCAGGGTGTCCTGCTGCTCAATGCCGTTTTGACGGTGGAACAGGATCGAGCCGGTTCGCACCAGGGCAAAGGATGGGAGACGTTTACGGATCGGATCGTCGCGATACTCAATGAACGCAGCGAAGGTCTCGTCTTCATGCTGTGGGGGAGTTATGCGCAGAAGAAGGGCGCGATGGTTGATCGCTCCCGTCATTGTGTGCTCGAAGCGCCGCATCCGTCGCCCCTGTCCGCGCACAGGGGGTTCCTTGGCTGCCGGCACTTTTCCAAAGCCAACCTCTGGCTCGAACAGCACAGGAAACAACCCGTGAACTGGTTTGCCGTAAACTGAGCCGCAACACATCGGTTAGAAAAAGCTGATATCAAGGAGACCGACATGATCCAGTCGAAAAGCACCAAACTTCTCGCCGAGATGCGTGGACACACGCTGCTGATCACGATCAATAATCCACCGGCGAATACCTGGGATCCGGACAGCCTTGGTGCCATGACAGATCTGGTGGCACAGGCCAATACGGACAAGGAAGTGTATGCCATCGTCATCACCGGGCAGGGAGAGAAGTTCTTTTCCGCTGGTGCGGATCTCAAGCTCTTCGCGGACGGCAACAAGGGTGTAGCACGTGGTATGGCGGAAAACTTCGGTGGCGCTTTCGAAGCACTCGCGCAGTTTCGCGGTGTCAGTATTGCCGCTATCAACGGATACGCGATGGGTGGTGGGCTCGAGTGCACACTCGCCTGTGACATCCGTATCGCCGAGCGACAGGCGCAAATGGCCCTGCCGGAGGCAACTGTCGGTCTCCTGCCCTGTGGCGGTGGTACCCAGAACCTCTCGTGGGTGGTCGGCGAAGGCTGGGCCAAGCGCATGATTCTCTGCGGCGAGCGTGTGGATGCAGTGACTGCGGAAAAGATCGGCCTGGTGGAAGAAGTGGTGGAAAAAGGCCAGGCACTCGGCAAAGCCCTGGCGTTGGCAGAAGCGGTCTGCAAACAATCGCCACCGGCGGTATCCGCCTGCAAGTCGCTGATCCAGCGGGCACGCAGAACCGATATCCAGTCGTCGTATGCGCCGGAGCGGGATGCGTTCGTTGGTTTGTTTGATACCAAGGACCAGCGCGAAGGCGTGAATGCCTTTCTCGAAAAACGTTTACCATCCTGGATCAACGGTTGACGATGATGGGCAGCGACAGCGTACTTTTCAGCCAGATCATTTTGCCCGGAGGGCGTCTGCTCGCCCATGCTGAACTCAACGTCCCGTCGACGCTGAACTCGCTCAGTCTCGAGATGATCCATCTCCTGCAACCGAAGCTCGACGAGTGGGCGCATACACCCGGAATCGCTGCAGTGCTGATCACGGGTGCCGGTGATCGGGCGTTTTGCGCCGGTGGTGACATTCAGGCGCTGTATCACGCGATTCGACGCAACCATGAAGCGGGCAAGGTGGTGGATACCTACCCCTTCGATTTTTTTGAACGTGAATACCGCCTTGACTATTGCCTACATACCTTTCCGAAGCCCGTGGTGGTACTCGGTCATGGCGTCGTCATGGGTGGAGGACTCGGAATTCTCAGTGCGGCATCCCACCGTGTACTGACCGAAAAGTCGCGGGTTGCCATACCGGAAATCACCATCGGCCTGTTTCCGGATGCCGGCACGACCTGGCTTTTGAAGAACATGCCTGAACACCTTGCCGTGTTCACCGGTATGACCGGCAGTCATTGTAATGCTGCGGATGCGATGGTCTGTGGTGTTGGAACCGTGGTGGTCGATAGCACGCGGATTGCAAAGATTCGTGATGGCATCGCTGGCCTCATCCTCACCGGTAACCGGACTCAGGATGACCGTCGCCTGACGGATTTCCTCCGTCGCTTCGAAACATCGAAGCTGCCAGCTTCTGAGCTGGCTGCTGTTCCGAAGAGCCTTTCTGCGGCGACGTCACTCACGGATACCGTCGTGGCGATCCGCAAGCTCTCCGGCACGTCTGCCTGGATAGACCGGTGTATCACTACGATGAATTCCGGGTGCGCAACTTCGATTGGTGTCGTGCACGAACAGATCCGCCGCTGCAAATCATTCTCGCTGGCGGATGCGTTCCGGATGGAGATGGTGATCGCAACGCACTGCGCCACCAATCGGGAATTCGCTGAAGGCGTTCGGGCGCTTCTCATCGACAAGGACAATGCGCCGAAGTGGAGCTATCCGTCACTGGAGTCTCTTCCTTCAAGCCACATCAAGAGTCATTTTGCGGAACCGTGGCCAGTGAATCCGCTGGCGGATCTCGACCGCTGAGCAGCCGGCAACGGCTGCTTTGAAGAACGACGAATTTGATCTGAGGAACTGAGGAACTAAGTATGACCACCGTGGGGTTCGTAGGGCTTGGTAATATGGGCGGGCCGATGGCGACCAATCTTGCCAAAGCGGGTTTTACCATGAAGGTGTTTGATCTGGTACCTGTATTGATCGCTGGTGTGAAGGGCGCCGCTGGTGCGAGCAGCGCCTCCGATGCTGCAAGCGGTGTCGATGTCTTCATCAGCATGTTGCCCGCAGGGCGACATGTTGAGGGTCTGTACCTCGGTGATAGTGGTGTCGCGGGAATCCTGAAAAAGGATGCACTCGTCATTGATTGCAGCACCATCGACCCGGGCACCGCGCGCAGGGTCGCCACCGCCCTAGCCGTCAAAGGCATCACCATGCTGGACGCGCCGGTTTCCGGCGGAACAGCGGGGGCGCAGAACGGCACACTGACGTTCATCGTCGGTGGCACCGCTGCCGGCCTCGATCGCGCTCGTCCGATCCTGCAGGCCATGGGCGCCAACATTTATCACGCCGGTGAGAGCGGAGCGGGGCAGATTGCCAAGGTCTGCAACAACATGTTGCTGGCCGTGCTGATGGCCGGCACCGCGGAAGCCCTTGCACTCGGCGTGAAGAATGGTCTTGATCCCGCGGTGCTCTCTGAAATCATGCAGAAGTCATCCGGCGGCAACTGGGCGTTGAATGTCTATAACCCGTGGCCTAGTGTGCAGGAAAACTCGGCGGCTTCGCGCGGTTATTCCGGCGGTTTCCTCACCGATCTCATGACCAAGGACCTTGGACTGGCACTGGAAACCGCAATGCAATCGGGTTCGAGCATTCCGATGGGATCACTGGCCCGCAACCTGTTCACCACCCATGCGACGCTCAATGGTGCCGGCCGGCTGGATTTTTCCAGCATACAGTGGCTGTACGCCCCGGAAGTCAGGCGTTAGTCACGTCGCGTGCGATAAAGCGGGCCTTCAGGTGAGGTGCCCGCTCAGCGATAGAGCTCTCTGGCCATCTGGAAAGCGTCGCGGAACGAATCCAGCGTTTCCCGTGCCGCATCTGGGTCGAGGTCCATCCGGGCAAAGCCCGAAATCTCGGACCAATCGAGCGTGTTCAGAGGGTGATCGGTGCCAATGATGACCTGTAGTTCGGAGATCTGCGTCACATCCACGAAGTCGATGTCGGCGATTTCCCGATCGTAGTTGCGCATCTGCGTCGGAATGCAGGCGAGTTCCGGCGGGAAGTTCCAGCGGATGAGGATCATCTTGCCGATGCTGCCCTGTGCGCTTGCGATCACGCGGTCCAGTGTGGACTCATCCGGAAACAGCTCTTCATGTTCTTCCGCCCAGGACAGGATGGGCAACGCACCGATGCTGTGCGTGAGGCCCCCAAGCGTCGCCTGATCAGCGGCAAGTTCAGTGAAACTGCTGGCCAGTACGCCGGCAACTGCAGCCACATCTGTAGCGTGAATCCAGATGGCTCGCATCTTGCGGTCAATGACGTCGGACGTCGCCTGGAACATGTGTTTCATGGCGAGACCGGTAGTGACGTTTGCAGCGAATACCACGCCCATGCGGCTGATGGCGGTCGTCAGATCCTCGATCGGACGCACAGCATGGAACATAGGCGAGTTTGCGATCCGGATCAGTTGCGCCGAAAGGGCTGGATCTGCGACGATTACCTTTGCGAGGCGCTGAACCGATACACCACGATCGCCTGCGGTTTCCCTGATCTTGAGTGCCACTTCCGGCAGCGTTGGCAGATCGAGTTCGTCTTTCTCGGCTGCGGCGGACAGTTCCTTTTCAATGGTTAACGCGAGGTTTGACATGCCTGATTCCCTGGACTTCAGTACCTGATCAGGTGCAGGAGTATATGCGGGCGATTGCAATCGCCAGGGATCAGGTGATGTCAGGTGTGACCTTGGTCTCGCCGATCTGGCAAGGTGTGTCGTGCTCGATCGTCCGGTCCGCGATCACCAGCGCGCACTGTGTTCCTGCTTGTACAACGGCGCCAATTTTCTGACGGTTTGAATCCGTAACCGTTTCGAGCAGCTGCGCTTTCGACGATCCCTGCCAGCGCACGCGGACGAGGTTCTTTTTGACCTGGCCACGATGCTGGGCGCGTGCCACGACTTCCTGACCCAGATAACACCCCTTGTCGAAAGATACGACTCCTGCCTCGATGAGTCCAAGCGCCTGCGGCAGGAACCGTCCTGACGTTTCTGCAGTCAACAGCACACGATCACTGGCGGTGAGGGCATTCACGAGCGCGGTCGTCGCCGCAGCGGATGGCGGCGAAGCGCTGATCCGGATGTCGAAGGAGCCGGTATCCGCAATACCGCATTCGACATCGAAGGCGGGCGCAGCATCGAGTTTTGCGCGCACTTTTGCGAAGCGGAGATAGATCGTTAGAAAACGGATCAGGGTTTCACCCAGGCTCACGTGCACGATGCAATCCACTCCACCGTCCCTGGTACCACCTAAGTCGCCATCCGGTGCTTCAATCAACTTCAACCATCCGTTGGCGATCACCCTGCCTTTGATGTCGCAAAATGCGCCTGGCGACCAGCGTCGTGTGTCGAGCGCTGTCGTATCGCACGTGAGATACCCTTGGAGAAATTGCGCGGCCGCGGCGCCTTCGAAATGAACGAGGGCGAGGTTGTCCACGCCAAGGATGCGGGCAGGATCAGTATTCATCGCAACGGGCGTTTGGCTCACAGGAGTTGGCGAGTTTGTCTATGATACTCGCGTAGAGTCTAGCGTCAGGATCAGTGAATGCGTACTGGGAACGGTCACCCGGACCATGGTCAAATCAACGATATTCATGGCGGTGAGGCGTACCACCGAGCGTTCTGGCACAGCCGGCGCGGCATGCTTGAACTCGAATTCCAACTGGTTCCGTTTGTACGTGACCGTTTCAACAGGTTGAGCGAAGCACAGAAGGGTGACTATGTCCGTCTGCTCGAACACGAGGACTGGGAGATTTTTGACTGGCTGCAGGGGCGGAAGACCCCGGCGGATGCAGCGTTGCAGGTACTTGTGCGCGAGATCAACGAATACAACGCTGTTCCCCGTGGGCCGCTTTGACGCGTGGGGTGTGCGCAGTAGCAAAGACCAGTAGGTCAAACCGGGCGAGAAGGGCTGGGAGGATAGTCAGTACAGGCAGGACAGGCGGGGCTACTGCAGCTGTCACCACAATGGGATTCCAGCGGCTTCGGCTTCAGCTACCGGGCGGCGGCATTGACGGTAGATTGTCACCCGGATAGCAGACGACTGACGTTGCACGTTCTGCTGGTTCTGCTCCTTATGACCGGTGGCTGGTTGTGGTTCGGTACTTCAGGTGCTGCGTTGATGCTGCTCTGGGGTGAAGCGAACCGGCCGTTCCGACAGCCGTAGGTGCTGGAGGGTCCGATCGAGCGAGTCGCTGAAATCCGGCTTTACAGCATAATGTTGGTACTGCGTTTGTACCGGGGCGAATTCACCTGTGTTTTCGCTGATGAGATGGCACCCGCCGAGTACGCCGAGTTGCGTCGCATGCTGAAAGCGCAGCTCGAAGGCCTGTTGTGACCGTTGTGTTGAATTGCGTAGTCAGCCCACAGGGCGCAGGACGTTGAGGTGCTCCATCGAACCCGGGAACAGGATTGTGTCCTCCGACCTTGACAGTGCATCGGGATAGTCGAGCGTGTAGTGCAAACCACGGCTTTCTTTGCGAGCGGCAGCGCAGCGCACAATGAGCTCTGCGATCGTTACCAGATTGCGCAACTCAATCAGGTCATTGGAGACACGGTAGTGCCGGTAGTATTCGTTGATTTCCTGCTTCAGCAGGTCCAGTCGCCGCTGTGCCCGTTCCAGGCGCTTGGTGGTGCGCACGATGCCGACGTAGTCCCACATGAACCGACGCAGTTCATCCCAGTTGTGGGCGATGACCACGTCCTCATCTGAATCCACAACCTGGCTTTCGTCCCAGTGGGGAATGCGTACTCTTTCTTCCGGCTGATGCAGCTGGGTAACGATGTGATCAGCCGCTGAACGTGCGTAGACTAGGCACTCAAGCAGGGAATTGCTGGCTAGGCGGTTGGCGCCATGCAGACCGGTGCAACTGGTTTCGCCGATGGCATAAAGACCAGGCACATCGGTCGCACCGTGTTCATCGACGACGACACCGCCGCAGGTGTAATGCGCTGCAGGAACTACAGGTATCGGGTCGCGGGTGATATCAATGCCGAACTCGAGACACCGTGCGGCAATCGTCGGGAAGTGCGCGCGGATGAACTCCGGGGGGCGGTGCGAGATGTCGAGGTAGACACAGTCCGCACCGGTCCTTTTCATTTCGTGGTCGATGGCACGGGCCACGATGTCCCTCGGTGCCAGTTCACCGAGTTCGTGAAAACGATCCATGAATCTGCGGCCGTCACGCAGACGCAGCACGCCACCTTCTCCACGAACCGCTTCCGAGATAAGAAAGGATTTGGCGTGGGGGTGATACAGGCACGTTGGATGGAACTGGTTGAACTCGAGATTGGCGACGCGGCAGCCTGAGCGCCAGGCCATGGCGATGCCGTCCCCGGTCGAACTATCGGGATTGCTGGTGTACAGATAGACCTTGCTCGCCCCACCGGTGGCGAGGATCACGAAACGGGCCTGGAATACCTCAACGTGGCCTGAGGAGCGGTTGAGCACATAGGCGCCGCTGATGCGGCTGGAGTAACGTCCGAGACGGGACCGGTTGATCAGGTCGATGGCGAGCCGGTCGTTGAAGAACTGGATGTTTTCGTGATCGAGTACGCGCTGCGTCAACGATGTCGTGATGGCCTTGCCGGTGGCGTCCGCCACGTGGAGGATGCGACGGAACGAGTGCCCACCTTCACGGGTCAGGTGGTATTCGTTGTCCTCGCGGTCGAACTCGACACCCCATTCGACCAAAGCGTTGATTGCAGTGGTGGCATTCCGAACGGTGAATTCAACGGCATCGCGGTCACATAAACCGGCACCCGCGGATAACGTATCGGCGATGTGGGATTCTTCGCTGTCCTCTGTGGAAGTGACGGCCGCGACGCCACCCTGGGCCCAATGGGATGAACCGGATCCGATGTCTCCTTTGGCAATGACGGTAACCCGGGCATGAGATGCCAGGTGGAGTGCGGCGGACAGACCTGCAGCACCACCGCCGATGATGAGGATGTCTGTGGAAAAACGCTGGTTCATTTGGCGCAGACAGGGACTTGGCGAGTACCAGCTAGTATAAACAGGACCCTGTCGTCAGAATATCGGCGGGTTTCACCTGGATGGGAAGGGACGGGCAGGATTGGGGCAGAGTACGGACTAGGAACTTGTGCGCCGAGTGAAAAAGGGTGATCAGGCCGCGTTTGATCTACTGTTTACGCGCTATCAGCATCGCATTCACCAGCTCATCAGCCGCTTCATCCGCGACCCGGAAGAAGTTCTGAATGTGGCGCAGGAAGCTTTCATCAAGGCATGGCGGGAGCTCCCCCAGTTCCGTGGCGACAGTCAGTTCTACACGTGGCTTTACCGCATTGCGGTCAACTGTGCGAAAAATCACCTGGCCGGTCGCGATCGGAGACCTTTGACTGTCGACCTCGATATGGATGATGAGGAGGCAGAATCTTTGCGTCATCGGCTGACCCCGACAACCCCGAATCTCTTAACGTCAGGGACGAGCTGGAGGCCGCGATTTTCGCCGCGGTTGCGGAATTGCCCGAAGACCTTCGCAGCGCCCTTACCCTGTGTGAGTTCGATGACATGAGTTACGAAGAAATCGCGACGGTGATGGGCTGTCCGGTCGGAACGGTGAGGTCACGCATCTTCCGCGCCCGGGAAGCCATCGATGAGCGGATTCGTCCCGTGCTCGGCAGACGGGGCACCCGATGAAGGGCAGTATCGCCGCGTTCAATGCGCGGATCGGCATATTTTACGAAAGACCGGTGAACTTCCCGCGCGCCGCTGACTCCAAACTCACGCGAACGACCGGATTGTCCAGGTCGGCACACAGCGTTTGTCCGGAATAACCGAGATGTCAGAACAGCTCAAGGAATCCCTCTCTGCAGCCGTGGATGATGCGGCGGATGAATTCGAGTTGCGCCGAGTGCTCGACGAAACTGGACGCAACGACGCGCTGCACGGCACGTTTGGGCGCTATCAGCTGGTGAAGTCAGTTTTACGAGGGGAGACCAGCACACAGACACTGCGTGATCGGCACGAATTGCAACAACGGATACGGGCGTCGTTCGAGGAAGAAACACCTGCCGATCAGCAGGAAGAAACCACAGCGGAACCGGACAAAGCGCCTGCTGCGGCTTCGCAGCGGTCAGTACGTCTCGGTATTGCCGCCGCTGCGGCGATTGCCGTGTTGACGGCGCTTGTTGTCGGCTTCACTCCAACAACCACGGATGATGTGCCGCTGATCGCCGCACAACCTGGCGCGCCCCTCGATACGACTGTTGTGAGTGCAGATCCGGTCAGTCGTCCGGATGGCGCTGCGCGCGATTCTGCCGAGCGAGTGGAAACTATCCCGGACGGGGTTGTCGACCGACATCGTCAGTATCTTGAGCGCCACCGATCCGGTGATATCGTCGATGAGGCATCGCCGTGATGAAGGCGCGGTTTCCGACCTGGGTGGGCCGGGGAATCCTGTATCTCCTGCCGCTGGCAGCCGATGCCAACGATTCGCAGCGTGCTGATGATCGTGCAGCCCTCCCGCCTCAGCAGTTGATCAAACAACTGAGCAAAGCGGGTACACAAGCGGGGCTGTGGGGTGCGCTTGTGGCGTTTGATGGTGAGCGGATCACCGCACTCGAACTGTCAAAGTCCGGGACGCGTGTGCCGACTGATCCGATCAACACGAAGGCGGCCGGCACCGCGAGTCTTGCCGTGGAACTGTTGCGGGATTTTCCTGCAACCGGATTGTTGCGGGCGGCGGCGTCCTATGAGGTTCCGTCGTGCCCCGGCCGGCCAATCGCCGGTCGTTGGGTCGCCTGTTTCTCGGCTGCACCGAAAGACACTCACAGGCACGGTTATGAAGTCTGGATGGATGTCAGCGTGCCTGCAGTACTGGCTGTTTCAGTACTCAGTACGGATGGCTTCTTGCTCGAATCGGCTCGGTTCGTGCGACCGGAACCGGGGCGATTGCGCTCCAGGGGTTCCACTCGCGAGAAAGAGACTGGGGCACCACCTGCATTGCCACGATGGTTGCCTGAGGGATTTGTACTGCGATCCTGGATGCTTTCCGAGGAAGAGACGGTGATGCGCTTCAGCGATGGTGTTGCCGGCTTTACGTTGTATGCGACGCCCTTCGAAGGTGACCGCCTGGATACCGGCGAAACAGTGCACGGTGCATCAGTGGTGGTGGATCGCCTGACCCAACAACAAGGTGAGCCTGCGCCGCTGACTACGGTGGCGGGAGAAGTCCCTCTTGCCACTGCGCGTCGTACCCTCATCGGGCTGAATTCCTGGCGTCATAAGTGCGATTGATCACCAAGTCCAGCGATTCCCCTCCGGATGACACGTTACGATGCGATGGCGTGCTGGTTGGCGGAGCAGGTGGTCAGCCCATGTTCAGGTTGGAAACGTCACCATCCACAGCATGTGCCAGCTGTTCGAACCACTTGCAGGTTGGCTGCCGGACTGGCGTTCAGATTGAAAGTGATGTGGTGTTATCCAGTGCTTCGCTTGCCGCATCGCATCCAGTGCGTGCATGCTTGTTGTGGCCACGTCGCGCCTTCAATCGGGCAGTGATCGCTGTGTATGGGCTGCCCATGGCAGGTCTCGTCGTCGGAGTTTTCGCGGCGGCAGGTGCAGATGGTGCTAGGGAAGCAGCAATTCTTGTGTGTGCTGGAGTGATGCTCGGTCTTGTCGCGGGCTGGCTGATGGCAACGGAGCCCGTGCCGCAGATCGTGACGCTCCCGGATGCATCAACGGACTTCATTCACTCAGAGGACCCAGGAACAAAGAGATGACCAGGATTTCGCGGTGTGTCGCAGTTGCACTCGCATGTTTCTTCTTGCAAACGTCCGTCCAGAACACATGGGCGGTCGAAGGGTTGCCGGATTTCACTCTCATGGTTGAGGAGAATTCACCGGCGGTGGTGAACATCTCATCGGAGCGAGATCAGCAGGACCCACCTGGCAGGGGTTCTCGCGATCGGGAAGCAGAAGAATTTTTCCGCCGTTTCTTCCCGCCGGACCAATTCCCGCGTCCTGATGCACGTGAGCCCCGTTCCCTCGGCTCGGGATTCATCATCAGCAAGGATGGCTACATCCTTACCAATTTCCATGTCGTTGATCAGGCGGATACGGTGAAGGTAAGACTCTCTGACCGGCGTGAGCTGGATGCTGAGATTGTCGGCAGCGATCAACGCTCGGATCTTGCCCTGCTCAAGGTCAAGGCCACCAATCTGCCTGTGGTAAGACTCGGCAAGTCGGAGTCGCTCAAGGTTGGTGAATGGGTGTTGGCGATTGGCTCGCCGTTTGGTTTCGACTACTCGGTAACCGCCGGCATTGTCAGCGCCAAGGGCCGCAGTCTGCCGACTGTGCGTAACGAGAATTACGTACCGTTCATCCAGACTGATGTGGCCATCAACCCTGGTAACAGCGGTGGCCCGCTCTTTAATCTCGCCGGTGAAGTGATCGGTATCAATTCGCAGATCTATTCAAACTCCGGCGGATTCATGGGGGTTTCATTCGCGATTCCCATCGATGTGGCGATGGAGGTTGTACAACAGCTGCGCAGTTCCGGGCGTGTATCACGGGGCTGGCTGGGTGTTGTCATCCAGGAAGTGAACCGTGACCTTGCAGAGTCGTTTGGCCTTGACCGGCCGCATGGCGCGCTGGTTTCGAAGGTGCTCGAGAGTGGCCCAGCCGCCAAAGGCGGGTTGATGGAAGGAGACATCATCACCGCGTTCAACGGCAAAGATATCGATCGGTCTGCGGAACTTCCGCACTACGTGGGCCGAGTCGCGGCCGGTTCGGAAGCGCGGCTCGATATCGTCCGTAACGGCGAGCGCAAGATGCTGAACCTCAAAGTGGGCGAGCTTACCGATGAAAGTGGCGAGACCACGACGAATAATAGTGATGGTTCGTCACGGCAGAACACCATCGGCCTGACGGTCGAGGGACTGGACGCGGCCACGCGTGAACAACTCGGCATCGAACACGGTGTTCGGGTGGTACGAAGCAGCGGGGCGTCGGCGAATGCAGGCATCATCGAAGGCGATATCGTGCTGCGACTTAACAACGCGGTGATTGCCTCTACCGCCGATTTTGATCGTGCCGTGAGCGCTCTGCCGGCCGGTAAGTCGGTTCCGGTTCTGGTGCAGCGGGGTGGTGGCTCCGTGTTCCTGGCGTTGCGGGTTCCCAACTGAGCTGGGAGCCCTGAGCGCGCCAGGATCGCCTATTGACTTCCGACATTCGGGATCGGTCTGACCGGAGCACGATCCCGATGGACGACAATTCCTATTGCGATCAGGGGGCCATCAGTGGCGGCCGCCGATTCACTTGGCTGCCGTGGTGTCCCGCACAATCGCCTCCTTGAACAGGTTCGGCTACACTGCCGCGCCTCGCTCGGTCCGGTGCCCCTTTATCCAGCCCGGATCGCCGGCAGGTTCGAACCCAGTGGGTCAAGTTTCGGCCCGCTAACGCACACCCGCTCAATCACGGAATTACAGTGCCCGCAATCGAGCACATCAGAAATTTTTCGATCATTGCCCACATCGACCATGGCAAATCGACACTGGCTGACCGCTTCATCCAGATGTGTGGCGGGCTCAGTGAACGGGAGATGGAAGACCAGGTTCTGGATTCCATGGACCTCGAGCGCGAACGAGGCATTACCATCAAAGCGCAAAGTGTCACGCTGCCGTTCACGTCGAGGGACGGACGAACCTACCAGTTGAACTTCATTGACACACCGGGACACGTGGATTTCAGCTATGAAGTTTCACGCAGCCTCGCCGCCTGTGAAGGTGCGTTGCTCGTTGTCGATGCTGCTCAGGGCGTCGAAGCACAGTCGGTAGCCAACTGTTACACCGCGGTGGAGCAAGGTCTCGAAGTCTTGCCGGTGCTGAACAAGATTGATCTGCCGCAGGCTGATCCGGAAAAAGTAACCCAGGAGATCGTCGACATCATCGGACTCGATGTCACCGACATCTCCAAGGTGAGCGCCAAGACCGGGGAGGGCGTCCGCGACCTTCTGGAGCGGCTGATTGAGGACATTCCGCCTCCCCCGGGTGACGTCGCGGCGCCATTGCAGGCGCTGATCATCGACTCCTGGTTTGATAACTATCTCGGCATCGTGTCGCTGGTGCGGGTGATGCAAGGCACGCTTGCTAAAGGCGATCGTTTTACCGTCAAGTCCATAGGTCGCAGTTATGAAGTGGATGAAATTGGACGCTTCACCCCCAAACGCAAAGCTGGAAAAACACTGGCAGCGGGCGAGGTGGGCTATGTGGTCGCCGGCATCAAGGACATTCGCGGAGCGCCGGTCGGCGATACGCTGATTCCGCACGGCAAACCGGATACCCCGGCGCTGCCAGGATTTGCGAAGGCTAAGCCGCAGGTGTACGCGGGGCTGTTCCCGGTGATATCCGATGACTTCGAAGCCTTCCGCGAGGCGCTTGAGAAACTCCGACTCAACGATGCTTCGTTGTTTTATGAGCCGGAATCCTCTGATGCTTTGGGCTTTGGATTCCGCTGCGGCTTTCTCGGCATGTTGCACATGGAGATCGTGCAGGAGCGTCTTGAGCGGGAATACGATCTCAATCTGATTACCACGGCGCCCACGGTGGTTTACGAGGTTGAGAAGACAGATCGATCGGTCATTCTGGTCGACAATCCGTCGAAACTACCTGCCCAATACAATGAGATCCGCGAGCCGATTGCGGAGGCCAACATTCTTGTTCCACAGGAGCATGTTGGCGCGGTGATCACGCTGTGCATCGAACGGCGAGGGGTACAGAAGAACCTGCAGTACAGCGCTGGCCAGGTCTCTCTGCACTATGAGTTGCCGATGAACGAAGTGGTTATGGACTTTTTCGACAAGCTCAAATCTGTCAGCCGCGGATTCGCGTCGCTCGACTATTCGTTTAAACGTTTCGATCCGGCCAAGCTGGTGCGGCTCGATATCATGATAAATGCTGAGCGGGTGGATGCGCTTGCCATGATCGTGTACAAGGATGATGCCCAGAGTCGGGGGCGCTCGCTGACGGAGAAGATGAAAGAACTCATTCCGCGCCAGATGTTCGATGTTGCCATCCAGGCGGCCATCGGCGGTCAGATCATCGCCCGTACCACCGTGAAGGCGCTGCGTAAGAACGTCACAGCCAAGTGTTATGGTGGCGATATCACGCGCAAACGGAAGCTTCTGGAGAAGCAGAAGGAAGGCAAGAAGCGCATGAAGCAGCTTGGGCGTGTGGAGATTCCGCAGGATGCCTTTCTGGCCGCGCTCAAGGTCGATCGGTGAGAGTGAGATGACGACGAGGGCAGGGCAGAGTTAAGTGGACATTGACCTTCCCTTCGTTCTGACCTGGGCGGTGCTGATCTGCGGTGCGATCTGGCTCGTGGATTCACTCTTCTTCAAACCAAGGCGGGTGGCTGCACATCGCGCCGCACCGCAGCAGTCTTCGGACGATGCGGATGCTGATGACACGATCCCGGAGCCGATTCTCGTTGAGTACGCGCGCTCGTTTTTTCCGGTGCTGCTCTTTGTCCTGGTGTTGCGCAGTTTTCTCGGTGAACCGTACCAGATTCCATCTGAATCCATGGTGCCGACGCTCGATGTCGGCGACTTCGTTCTGGTCAACAAGTACGCCTACGGACTCAGGTTGCCGGTGCTGGGCACCAAGATCGTGGACATCGGCGAGCCCGCCCGTGGCGATGTCATGGTCTTTGTGCCACCTCACGACCCACGCTATTTCATCAAGCGTGTCATCGGTCTCCCAGGCGATCAGATTCGCTACGTAAACAAGACGCTTTACATCAACGGGGAGCGGTTGCCATATGAATTCGTGGGCGATATCACACGCACTCACGTCCCGACCGGCATGGTCTATTCGGCGCGGGAATATACTGAAGAGATCGGTGGCAGAAAGCACTTGACCCATCGCCTCGGCAGTCTGGAAAGTCCGGGCGAGTGGGAGGTCCCCAAAGGGTACTATTTCATGATGGGTGATAATCGCGACATGAGCGAGGACAGCCGCATCTGGGGATTTGCCGCCGAGAATCAGATTGTCGGCAAGGCAGTGGCCGTCTGGTTGCACAAGGATCCGGGGCTTCACTGGCCCACATTCGAGCGCAACCGCTGGCTACAGGAGGATGAATGATGTCTCGACGGATAAAGGGAATGTCGAGGCTGGGCTTGATGTCCCTGCTCATCGCGATCGGTGTTGGCGCGTCGCTCGGATTGAAGATCGGCCCGCACTACATGAATCACCAGACGATCAAGGAACTGATCGCTGACCTTACTGCGGATGAGGTCAAGGCGGGCAGACCTGCCCTCATGCAGACCCTGCGCAAGCGGTTCAAGATCAATGCGCTGTACGACCTCGAACCGGAAAAGATCGTTGAGTACAAGCGGGAGCGGGGAACTGTCAGCGTTAGGGTCGATTACGAGATTCGGGAGCACCTGGCAGGAAATGTCTACGTGCTGCTGGACTTTGATTAAACCCGGACCTTCTGAATCGGGTCTGCGCCAACCGGGAGCGAGTGCCTGGTTGTGCCGCGTGTTCTTCCTTCGGTCACGATGAAGGATCGAGAGTTCGAGCGCGTCGAACGGCAGATCGGCTATTCTTTCCGCGATCGGACACTGCTTGTCCAAGCTTTGACCCACCGCAGTGCCGGTAGTCCGCACAATGAACGATTCGAATTTCTCGGCGACAGCGTGTTGGGCTTCGTGGTGAGCGCGCTGTTGTTTCGCGCCTATCCCACTGCTCCTGAAGCGGAACTGACGCTGATGCGGGCGCAACTCGTGAAGCGGGACAGTCTCGCGCGTGTTGCGCAGAGAATAGCGCTGGGTGATGCGCTCCGGTTCAGCACTGCGGTTGCTCAATCTGGCGTGCACCGCCGGAGTTCAGTGCTCGCCGACGGGCTCGAAGCGGTGATTGGGGCCGTTTATCTCGATGCAGGTCCGGCTGCAGTAGAAGCCGTGGTCGAACGGCTCTTACACGAGGAACTGGGTTCCCTTGATGCACAGTCGCTCAAAGACGCAAAAACCACGCTGCAGGAGTATCTCCAGGCAGACGCGCAGCCATTGCCCATCTATACGATTGTGGCAACACATGGACAGGAGCATGCGCGCACCTACGAAGTGCGTTGCAGCGCCGTCGACGGAATTGCGGCAGTGGGGCAAGGGCGGTCGCGACGGTCTGCTGAACAGGACGCGGCACTGAAGGTGTTGCTGCAGTTACAGCCGGAGCGGATGCCTCAGCCGGTACAAGAGTCCATCTCCGATGCCTAGATGTGGCCATGTGGCAATCGTCGGTCGACCCAATGTCGGCAAATCGACACTGCTCAATCACTTGCTTGGCATGAAGCTCTCCATCACCTCACGGAAACCGCAGACGACGAGGCGCAATCTTCTCGGTGTGGATACGCGAGGTGATGTGCAGGCGATCTATGTGGATACGCCGGGTATTCACTCCGCCGGCTCCCGCCAGCTGAACCACATCATGGTGCGCAGCGCCGTGTCGATCCTCGCAGATGTCGATCTCATCGTTGCCCTCTTCGAACACAGCCGGCTGACCGAAGAGGATGAAGTCGTGATCAACCATGTCGCGACTGCAGGCGTGCCGGCGATCGCCGTGCTGAACAAGGTGGATCTGCTGCAGGATAAAAGCCGGTTGTTGCCCGCCATGAAGGCATTGGGCGAAAAAACTCTCGGTGACCGCTCAGTTTTCCGCGAGATCCTGCCGCTGTCTGCGTTGCGCAATGATGGTATCGAGCTGCTGCGGGAACGGGTTGGTGCTTCTCTCCCCGAAGCCGAACACGTGTTTTCCGAAGACCAGGTCACGGACGCTAGCGAACGTTACCTGGTCGGTGAAATCATCAGAGAAAAACTCATGCGCCGGCTGGGCGATGAGCTACCACATCAGACCGCGGTGGTGGTGGAGGCGTTTCGCCCGGGTGAACGGTTGACCGAGATCCAGGCGGAAGTTTTTGTTGAAAAAGACGGGCAGAAAGCCATCGTCATCGGTGAAGGTGGGCAGATGCTGAAGGCCATTGGACAGGATGCGCGCCGTGACATCGAACAACTGCTGGACACCCGTGTGATGCTGAATCTGTGGGTCAAAGTCCGTCGCGGCTGGACCAACGATGACCGCCTACTCCGGCGTTTCGGCCTCGGTGATTTCGGAAACTGATTCGTGCGTGTGCTCCGAGAAGATGCGATGGTTGTGCACGTTCGGGCATATCGCGAAACCAGTGTTATCGCCCGTTTCTTCACCGCGTCGCACGGCATGGTTTCCCTGGTGGGCAAGGGTATCAAAGGCGCGCGTGGCAATCGGCGTGGGTCAGAGCGGCTGGCTGAGCTGCAACCTTTCAATCGCGTACTCGTTTCCTGGGTGGGAGGCCGCAGCCTCGCCACGGTAACGCAGATCGAAATGACCCAGCGTCGCGCTCTTCATGGCGATCGTCTCGCGGCGGGATTCTACGTGCTCGAATTGCTGTCCCGACTTTTGCAGGAACACGATCCCCATCCACGGCTCTATCAGATGACGCAGGCGATTCTGGACGCCATCGTTGCGGATGTGGCACTTGCGGTGGTGCTGCGTCGCTTTGAACGCGAGCTGCTTGGTGAGCTGGGTTTTGGTGTCGACTTCCGCGATGATCTCCATGGGCGTGCCATCGATGCCGATGCGTCTTATCGGCTGGAAGATGGCGAAGGTTTTTTGCCGGACGCACGAGGGGACTACCCGGGTTCGATCCTGCTTGCCATCGATGACAACCAGTATCTACAGGGACCGGTGCGCCGCGCTGCAAGGCTGCTCTTCAGGGCGTTGCTCGACCCCCATCTGGGTGGCAAGCCTCTGACCAGCCGCCTGATGTTGGGAACCACCTCGCCATGAGCCGCAGCTCACGACTGCCGCAGGAAGTCACGATCGAAGTCGTGGAACTCACGCTTGACGGATCAGGTCGGGGGTGGGTCGAGGAGCGGGAGGTGCGTTTGCGCAACAGCCTTCCGGGAGAGCGCGCGACAGGAGTCATCCGCAAGCGGGCACGCGGAGTGCTGCATGGGGATGCGCAGAAGATCGAATCGCCAGACGTTGATCGCATCCTGCCACCCTGCAGCGTGTTTTCGCGTTGTGGAGCGTGCAACTTTCAGCATCTCGCGCCGAAATCTGAACTTAGATTCAAACAGTCGCAGGTTCTCGACCTGCTGCGGCGGGAGGGTGTTGTTCCACAGCGTGTTCGACGCCCTGTTACAAGTCCCCTCTTCGGTTACCGGCGCAAGGCCCGACTGGGTATTCGTAAGGTCGGCGAGCAGGTTTTTGTCGGGTTTCGCGAAGCCTTCAGCGGTCGTATCGTTGATATGCAAGAGTGTCCGGTGCTTGATCCGCGACTCGCTGCCTTGATCAAACCGCTGCGTGAAGCAATTGCGGCGAGTTCCATTCCCGATCAGATACCGCAAATCGAAGTCGCTGCCGGTGATGACAGCACTGCACTGGTGCTCCGTCACCTCGCACCGCTCAGTGCTGGCGATATGCAGCTGTTCTCCGGATTGGCTGAGCAATTTCGAACTAGTCTCTGGCTGCAGCCAGGTGGACCGGATTCCATCGTTCACGTCGCGGGTGCCTCGCCTGTGCTCAGTTATGGAAATCCCGACTTCGGGTTGTTGTTCCAGTTCGGCCCTCTCGACTTTGTGCAAGTCAATTCAGCGATCAATCGCGCATTGGTGCAATCGGCGGTTGCTGCACTGGCGGATTGCGGGGATGTGCTCGACCTGTTCTGCGGGCTTGGCAATTTCTCCCTGGCATTGGCCCGTGCCGGACACCGGGTCAGTGGTCTCGAAGCAGGTGATCAGGCCGTGCGACTCGCGGAGCACAACGCCGCCTTCAACGGTCTCTCGGCGCTCACCCGTTTCGAGACTGCGGATCTGTATGGCCCTGCCGGTGAAAGCCTCGACATCCCTGCATCCTGCGATGGGCTGTTGCTGGATCCACCACGCTTGGGTGCGGGTCCGAACCTTTTTCTGTGGCTCGAATCCGCGATCCGCCGGGTGGTTTATGTCTCCTGCAACCCGGTGACGTTTGCAGCGGATGCGCGGGTGCTCAACGCGCACGGGTTTCAGCTTGAAGAAGTCGGTGTATTCGACATGTTCCCGCGAACGGCGCACGTTGAATCGTTCGGAATTTTTGAACGCAGGCGCAGTGGTGTTCTGTCCCCTGGCGCGGAGACAATACCGACGTGGTCCAGGTAACCCGGGCGCTGCCCCGCAACAGCACAGGCGCGATCGACACCGCCGCGTGGTGCGAACACATATGTGGAGAACACGTATGGCTCACCATCGGGCAGGTGATGAATGCCTGCAGGTTTCTCGAAGGGTTGCCGCAAGGCCAGAAGTATCTGGAGCGGGGATTCCCGCTCGCCGAACTCGTCGCCAATCTCAGGATCGACAACGAAGCGGTTCTCGCAGCGCTGCTCTACCGCCCTCATTTTGAAAGTGTGCTCACCACCCGTGATGTAGAAATGCGTTTCGGTGAAGAGGTCGCGCGACTTGTCGAGGGTGTCACGCGGATGGCAGCGGCCAACTTTATAGATTTTTCCGACGCGGCTCTGCAGACCAGCGAGCGAGAGAGCCAGGTGGAGAACATTCGCCGCATGCTCATCGCACTTGTCGATGATGCGCGCGTTGCGGTCATCAAGATCGCCGAGCGGGTCGTGGCGCTGCGTCACGCGAAACTCGATGAGCTCTCCCGTCGCACACGAATCGCGCAGGAAGCCCGTCATGTGTTTGCGCCACTTGCTGGCCGCCTCGGCATCTGGCATCTCAAGTGGGAACTGGAAGATCTCGCCATGCGTTACCTCGAGCCCGAGGTCTATCTGAGCATTGCCAGACAACTCGATGGCAAGCGGGTGGAGCGCGAGGCGCAGATCAATCGTATTGCCACTGATCTGAAAGCCTTGCTGGCGACGCACGGCATCGAAGCGCAGGTCACGGGGCGGGCGAAACATATCTACAGTATCTGGCGCAAGATGCAGTCCAAGCAGCTCGGGCTCGACCAGGTTTACGACATGCGGGCTGTGCGTGTACTTGTCAGCGATCTGTCGAGTTGCTACTCCGCACTCGGCATCGTACACACCGAATACCGCCACATACCCAGCGCTTTCGATGACTATATCGCCGCCCCGAAAGAAAACGGTTATCGCAGCATTCACACTGCCGTCATTGGCCCGGAAGGCAAGACTCTGGAAATACAGATTCGCAACCATGACATGCACGCTGAAGCCGAACTCGGTGTCTGCGCGCATTGGTCCTACAAGGGACACGGTGACGATGAATCGGAAATAGCTACAAAAATGGAGTGGCTCCGACACGTCGTCGAGTGGCACGAAGAATTGGGCGGAAAGATGAGCCTGCCGGAAGAACTGCGGCGCAGCCTGAGCCAAGAGCGGATCTACGTGCACACACCGAAAGGGCATGTCATCGATCTGACTACAGGCGCGACACCGCTGGATTTTGCATATCGCATCCATACTGGCATCGGCAACCGGTGTGTCGGAGCGCGTGTGGATGGGCGCGACGTGCCTTTGAATCATCGACTGCACAGCGGCGGACGTGTCGAGATACTGACGCGGGAGGAGGCGCAGCCCCATCGGTCCTGGCTTGAACCTGAGGCTGGATACGCTCGCACCAACCGGGCCCGCGCGAAGATTCACGAGTGGCTGAGAGGTCGTGGTCAGGCCGCCAACCGCGATGCCGGCCTCGCGGCGGTGAGCCGGGCCTGTGAACGGCTGCGGATTCCCATGCCGACTCCGACGGCGCTGTTCGATCTCGCATTCCGACTCGGCGAGCCGGATTCTGATCATCTGTTCGAAGCTCTGGGTGCTGGCGACACCCCGTTGCGACCGCTGATTGCGCTGTGGATTCGCGAACTCGAAACCGAAGTCTCGCGTTCCAGTGAATCGATGGGATCGGCTACCATGCGCCGCCTCGGGATCCAGGCATTGAACCGGCACGGACTTCTGCTGGATGTCACGCGGGTGGTTGATGCACATGGTATCTCGTTGCTCGGCACGATGGCGCGAGTGCTACCTCCGGATGGTGCGGAGATCACGTTGGACTTCGATACACAAGACCTGCTCGACGTGTACCGGCTGATCGAGAACCTGCGACCGCTGGTGGGCGTGCAGGAGGTGGGGTTGCGTGCGGTGCCGGTATGACGCTCCTCGTGTTGCTGCACAGAGAATCGCGGGCAACCGGTTTCTTTTTCCAATGAACGATGTCAATCGGAGTGATTTATGAGACTGATCCTTCTCGGACCACCGGGTGCAGGCAAAGGTACCCAGGCCCAGTTCATCAAGGACCACTGGCAGATTCCCCAGATCTCCACGGGCGACATGCTGCGCGCCGCCGTGAAATCCGGAAGTGAGCTTGGCAAGAGCGCCAAGGCGGTGATGGACTCCGGTGCCCTGGTGTCGGACGAGATCATCATCGCACTGGTCAAGGAGCGGATCACCGCTGCCGACTGCAAGGCGGGTTTCCTCTTTGATGGCTTCCCGCGAACGATCCCGCAGGCTGAAGCGATGGAGCAGGCCGGAGTGGCCATCGATGCAGTGGTTGAAATTGCGGTTCCTGACGAAGAGCTTGTGCGGCGAATCACCGGACGCCGAGTGCACCCGGGTTCAGGTCGCGTGTACCACGTTGAATTCAGCCCGCCCAAGGTTGCTGGTCGTGACGACATCACCGGCGACGCGCTTGTACAGCGCGATGACGACCGCGAAAGCACCGTGCGGGAACGGATTGCGATATACAACGCGCAGACACGTCCGTTGGTCGACTTCTACAAAGCCCGCGTCCGTTCGGGTGGTTTGCAGTATCACCCCATCGCCGGCGTCGGCAGCGTTGATAACATCCGCGGCGCGGTTCTGAGGTCGTTGTCCTGAAGCGACCCACTTCGCTCACATGCCGCTGATCGGCAAGACCACAACCGGTGAACCCACCGGGAGGTCATGGACCTCCTTGGGAATCTCCACGAGGCAATTCGCATCCTGAAAGGTTGAGAGGCGATTCGAGCTCTGGTCGCCTCTGATGCTCACCGCCGGCAGATCATTCAGCGAATCAAAAGACAAGGTCCCCCGCTGGTACTCGGCCCGGCCCGCCTTGTGCTGGACAGCTTCGATCAGTCGGGCCGGAATTCGTAGTGGTGGTTCGATTCCAGCGCCGGATGCCGCGAGGATCGCCGGGCGGGCAATGAGCAACCAGGTCACGATTGCGGACACCGGATTGCCGGGCAGGCCGCAGAACCAGGTCTGATGGATGCGCCCGAAAGCGAGCGGTTTACCCGGCTTCAGATTGAGCTTCCAGAATTCAAGTGCACCGAGGGATTCAACCGCGCCTTTGACGTGATCATGATCACCCACAGACACACCGCCGGAAGTGAGGATGAAGTCCTCGGTTGCGGCGGCGCGGGCCAGCGCCTGACGGGTCGCTTCAGCCGAATCCGGAAGGATGCCGAGATCGGTGGCATGCACTGGCAAGGTTGCCAGCTGTGCAAGCAGAGTCTTGCGATTGGATTCATAGATGGACCCCCACGGAAGTGGGCCGTCGGTGCCCGGTTCAACCAGCTCGTCTCCGGTTGAGAACACACCAACCCGCAGTGGCCGATAGACCTCGACGCTGGCTCGCCCATCGATGGCGAGGCGTCCGATATCGACCGGTGTGAGTCGCCGGCCCGCTTTCACTAACCGCTCACCAGCTTCAATGTCGTGCCCCGCTGGTCGGATGTTGGAGCGCGGATCCGGGTCGCCGGTGATCCCCATTGCGTCACTCTGCCGCGTGCAGTCTTCCTGAAGGATGACCCGGCGTACACCGGGAGGAATGGCAGCTCCGGTGAAAATCCGGATACATTGATCGTCGCCGATCGCTTCCGTCCAGGGCTTGCCCGCAGCACTTTCGCCGGCGACGGTGAATTTGCGGCCACGAACATCAGCCGCAGGCTTCGCGTTGATCGCATACCCGTCCATTGCTGAACCTGGGAATGGCGGTGATGCGATCTGCGCATGGATATCGACCGGACAAATGCGACCTGGCGCATCACGCAATAACAGCGTCTCCCTCCCGTTTGGCGG
>VGVE01000002.1 GCA_016874135.1 Gammaproteobacteria bacterium
CAGCAGAGTTTCGAGCCCTCCAAGCCACCGTCCGAAATAGCTATCGCTGAGATAAGCCGCCGGATCAATGCGCTCGATCGCATGCCGGAACTGGTCAACATTGCCGATCAATCCCGCGACAAAAGCGGCGTTGACCATCTGAAACATACGCAGCTCCCAGGCTTCTGCAGGGTGATCACCAGAAGCGTGGACCACTGGACCAAAACCATGCTTGCCGCCGAGATCGTGAATTCCATCCATGTGGTATCAGGTGCACGCGGTCAAAGCGTTTCAACAAGAAGCGGAATCGGGTCATCGGCGGCTTTGAGATCGACGCGGAACACGTGTTGACCCGACACCACCCGGGTACTGGTGTCGTCCGGCAACCGCACCGTCGCGAAACAGCTCGCAGGTATCTGCAGGTGCACCACGATCATGTCTGCACTTAAGCGCCATTCGATCGCCCACTCGCCGGAGACGGTGGTCTTTCTGATCCGAAGCCATCTGAACGGTGGTCCTTCAGGAAAGAGCTCGCCCACCGGCAAACGAGGCGCGATCAGCGCCCTGCGCCATCCTGCTCCGTCGCCGCTGTGCGAAACATCAGCGCCAAAACCTGCCGCTCCGGTAACGAACCACGCAACCAACGCGGCGGCCCCGGTGTCAATCTGGCCCTGATCATTCAACAGCAGGTCGGTGTCGCCCGCTGGATCACCGAGCCAGGAGCCGGGACCGGTACGAAGTGCCACTGCCCAGGCCAGATCATCACGACCGCCGGCAAGCAGAACATCGAGCAGACGGGTACCGTGAAGAGTGTGGGTAAGCGGTCGATAGCCTTGCTGCACAACCAGCTCACACAGCCGTGCAAATGCGACCGCGGCAGGCCCTTCATCGATCAGTCCAAATCCGAGCGCCGCAACATAGGCGTCTTGGTCGTCACGAACCAACAAACCCGATGGGGTGACGAATCGCGACTGGAATGCTGATCGCACGCGGTCCGCAAGTACCCGCAGCGTCCCGGCCTGTGCCTCCAGTTCGAGAAATTCGGCCATACGAGCCGTGTGCAGAATGGCCTCATGCCAGAGCGCCGTCCCGGCAATTTGCGCATGTACCGGATCGGCAAATCCGACCACCGGGTCCAGCGGCCGGATCAGGTTCGGAAAGGACTTTTCAAGCGCATAGACCAGCCGCCTCGCAAACGGGAACACCGCTTCGAGGATCGACCGGTCACCCTGATGTTCATACAAGCCCATGACCAGTGCCAGAACGGTTTCACTACCACCGGAAAAATCGTCTTCCACTCGATTATATTCCGCAGCGGCATTGACCGACTCTGCGGGCAGGCGTGAGCGCAACGCCGGAACTGAGCGAGGCAGTCCCGCAGGTTCCGATTCATTGGCGATAATCTCCAGCACACTCGCACGAAGTTGTGCTGGATTGTCGCGTGCAGCGGGGAGCAGCCGAGCCAACGGGTACCAGGCGGCAAGTTCAATCCGCCGCCGGGAAGCATCAGCGCCCGTCCACAGTACTTCCTGGGAGAAGAGATCCAGGGAGCGGAACAGGCGCAGCGCAAGGCGTTCGATAAGCGGATGGTCACTTTCGATGTGCAACGCCGGAATCGATCCGTCAGTGAAGGGTATGGCTTCTGCAGCCAAGACATTGCGAAGTTCAACATCCCCGGAAATTTCCGCACAGCGGAACAACCTGCGGGAAAATGGTGGAGAAGTTACCTCGCGTGGTTCATCTCCCCCCAGCGTATAGGTATCTACTACTGCATCATCAAACACCGGCCCATCGATACCGGGCCGTTCGAGATCATATCGAACGCGAACATAGTCGCCACTCCGCCCTTTCAGGGTAAGTGCCAGCCGGCCGGTGATCGAGTGCGGGAACCAGACCCGCAATCGACGTTCGCCGTTCGGTTGATCGGAACGACGCTCGATCCGCTCTGCCGTCAAAGGCTGGCCCGAGACGACTCCGGGCCACGCGGTGGCCAGCAAACGTCGATCAGGACGCGATATCACATCCACGGCCGACCACTGGCGTTTCTGGCGCGCATACTCTGGATCATGTCCGAAAGCCCGCCCATCGATAGCGGATCCCCGCGACATGTCGGCATCGAGCAGCGGTGACGGTCGCCATTCCCATTGCGCATCAATACCAACTTCGAGAGATTGATCATCAGCACCCTTGAGCGCGAGCAGCACAAGCAGCTCAGGTCGGTTGCCGAAGTGTTCACGGGTCCAGCCATCTGCAAATCCGCTTAACCAGCCGTCGCCAAGCAGAAAGATCATCGAGTTGGCGCCCGCTCTGACAAGACCATCAACGTCAATGGTGCGGTAGTTGATGCGGCGCCTGTAGTCCGTCACGCCCGATGGCACTTCGGAGAGAACGACTTCCCGTTCGTTGATCCAAACCCAGCAAGCGCCTGCTGCAGCCACAATGAGGCGGGCCGTGGAAGGCTGAAAGGGTACCCGAAACCTTCGACGCAGGAGGGGTACCGGCGGACTCTGCAGCCGCGTACCGTGAATCGGTGCGGCAATCCATTGGGCGCTCCAGTCATCAGGGAGGATCGAAAACTCAAACCGCGCTGTTTGACTCCAGTCGCTCGCTTCGCCATCGCTGTCGAATGTCCGGACACGCCACCACACCGCGGTACGGGGTTCAACACCACGACCCGCATACTCGACACCACCCAGCGGGGCGCCGTCGATGATGCCGCTGTCCCACAGATCTGGATCGTTAGCAGTCAGAGAATCGGGAGAGGACGCTGCCTGTATCTGCCAGGCAGACATGACTTCAGCAGGCCTTGAGTCCGCGCACAACCATGAGAGACGAGGTGCACACACCGGCAGCCCGATCGGGTCCGCCAGTAGCTCAGCACGCAATCGCCCCGGGCCAGCGCTCATCACACATGCGATCCTGTGTTCATGGTCAGAAACGAGCGGATGTGTGCGATCACCGCGTCAGGCTGGTCATGATGCAACCAGTGCCCGGCGCTATCGATGTCATGCAATGAAGCCGTCTGAAAATGCTCGAAGGTTCCGTCCTGCCCGATCCGGTGTGGGTAACCCTGCTTCGCATTGAGAATCAACACGGGGCAGGTGATGTTTTTCCACAGGGCGACAGTGTCGCTTTCCGGTATAGAATACAGTGAGGGGCTGTGGGTGTTGTTGTCAAACTTCCAGCTCCAGCTGCCATCTTCGTTCTGATGACTGCCATGGATGGTCAAGTGCCTGGCGATTGCAGCGTCGAGCTGCGGATTCACCTGTTGCATGCGTTGCCACGCGGCTTCGAGCGTCGGATAGCGTCGCGGGATGCGATCAGCAAGCGCATGGACCTGCTTCTCCCAGGCCTGGAGTTTTTGCGCCACACCCATGTCGGCGAACCAACCCGGCCATCGACCGACGCCTTCGAGCAGTACCAGTTTTGAAACCAGATGGGGCCAGCCACCTGCCAACAACGCCGCCACGGTGGCACCCATGGAGTGCGCCACAACCACACAACCCTGCAAGCTTCGCTGTTCGATCAGTCGAACCAGATCGTAGACATAGTCGAGGTGTCGATACGCCGAGCCGCGGTTCCAGTCGGAGTCACCATGGCCACGCAGATCCGGCGCGACCAGGTGCAAGTTTTCATAGAAGTGCGGTGCCAGAAAATCCCAGGTGTGGGCATGATCCTGAACACCATGCACGAGCAGCATCGGCGGGGCTTCGGGCACACCCCAGTCCAGATAGTGCAACCGCAGTCGCTGCGACCAGTAGAAGTGTGAACTTGCGCGCCGCTCACTCACTCGGCTGCATCCTCAAGTTGTTATGGGGTCATCCGGCAGCGCATCTTCCGCCGGTGTCAGGTGTCGTCAAGGCTGAGGGCGAACTCAGGTGCTGCGAATGTGCGCCGCAACCAGTCCGCAACCACCTGCAACCGCCTCACGCGCCGCATCTCAACACGCGCAAGCAACCAATGGGGTAATCCGGATACATGGCGTTCAGACAATTCCCGCAGCGGCGATGCACTGCCGACACAGGCATGTGGCAACACGCCGATACCCAGCCCCGCCTCAAGCGCGAGTCTTTGTTGCACGGCGCTGCGCGTCTGCAGCCGCACAGGCAAATCACGGAATTCCGGATCACGCAGCGGTGGCCCTATGGCGGGTCCAAACAAAGGGTCTTCGAGACTCAGCCAGAAGAGTGTCCCGGATTCCTTTCGCGATATAAGACTCGATAGCAGCGACTCGTGGCCAAAAAGGCCACACCGTGGGCGACCGAGGGGACGCGCGATAAACTCGCTTGCCGGGGCGGTGTTCGCTTCGATCCAGAGGTCTGCGCCTGAATTTGAGCCAAAGGTAGCGCCGTCCAACAGTTCGATATCCAGGCCCGGCTCTGCAGCGTGCAACGTCGCCAGCTGAGGCATCAGTACCGGAACCCAGACAGCGGGCACACCCAACACAACCTCACCCGTGAGGCGCGCATGGTCTTCCCGTAGTTCGCTGTCGATGGCGACCAGCTCTCGACCGAGCTGCTCGACCCTAGCCGCCACTTCGCGTCCGCGCCGAGTGATTTCGAGCCCATGGGCCTGGCGGGTGAAGAGTTCGACGCCAATTCGCCGTTCCAGCTGTTCGAGCCGGCGGGTAACCGTCGACGCATTGACCTTCAGTTCAAGGGCCGCTGCACGGACAGACCCCGCGCGTGCGACCGCGGCGAAGAAACGGTAGTCGTCCCAATCTCCGATTCTGGTCATGAAGTTAAGGTCGCCTTTACGAGGTCTGTCTGTGATTCGACGGGGTCTACCCGTAGTTCTCAGGACGAGGTTTGTCCGTGAATCACGGGAACCCTACCACGCGGCCGGCAGCGTTGCGAATTCGCAACAACCCGTTGCAAAGAAAGGAATTGCGATAAGTGTTACCCAAGGTAACATGCGTCCATTGAACGGCGTCCTAGACGGTAACACCAAGACGAAACCGCCAACGGCGCCAGTCACGGTGATCTAGCCAAATCAATCGAGAGGTAAGACAGAGACCAAGCCGGTAAGGATAGAAAAGTTCAGAGGGATACCCGACTTCCTCCCCTCCCTCCCCTCCCCTTCGGGTATCCCTCCCATTTTCCAGGCTTGAGGCGAACACATCGCCTCAGTCCTATTTCTTGAAGGGAATTACTTCTCCGCACCAGCCCAGCCGATCCAGAGTTTCCCAGCCTCTTCCCAAGCATAGAATCGAGTCGCAATCAAGAGCGACGTCAGCCCCGAACAAGCCCCGGATAACAAGTTAAAGCGGTAACCATGCCACGGACAGGTCACGGTCAACCCTTCCCGCGTTCCGCGCACAAGATCCGCTCCGTAATGGGGGCACCGGGCCGCTGTCACGTGAAAAGTGCCATCCACCGCCCAGACGATCACCGGCCGACCGGCGAAGCTGGTCTCGAGCGGAAAAGAAAGATCCGCCCGGATACCCAGACATTCCGCTGGGCTATCTGCCTTAAGAGGAAGCACCCTCTGTTTAAGCAGCCGGTGCCGCCCTTGCATCATGCTCACGTCTTCGTCGTACAACGTTTGATAGACGCGCGCGTACGCGGCACCTACTTTCGCAAGGTCCGCCTCGGAAACACCCGGCACAAAAAAATCGATGACCACTTCGATCTCCAGTGGACCTCGTTCAATCACATAGGTCCAGATCTCAGCACCCACACCCTGGCCATCCAGCGTTCGCGTTACCCAACGACGCTGACGAGTGTCGAGCCGCAACTCAAGAAGCGATGTTTGACCACGCGCATTGACGACACTCGCCCGCCAGCCCCAAGGCCCGGCGTCTTCGCATGAAATCGCCGTGAACGATGATCGATGCAACCAGGGCAGATGTTCCCAGTCGAGCGCGTTTTCGAACATCCTTTCAAGCGAAACGGGGAGCATGCGGGAATAGGTCCCCACGTGATCCACACGTGAACCAGGGTACGATTCCTTGAAGATGTGATTCGGCATGTGCGTTACCTTGTCACGCAGTATGGGTTGTCGCCATCAGATGCGCTTTTCAACAGTCCTCAGGCAATCTTTTCGACGCTGAATCCGAACCTGTGGCCATCAATGTCCTCCACAAATCGCTCCGCGTTCATATCGGTCGCGGAATCGACGGTCAGCGTTTCACCCCAGATGTAGCCCGCATGTTCATCGATCGCCTGGGCAAGCGCACCGCCGGCGCTGAACCGCACACGGATACGATCCGCAACGTGCAAACCACTGTCTTTGCGGGCGCGCTGGATCGTACGCACGATCTCGCGTGCATAGCCACCACGAATCAGGGTGTCATTCAGTGTGCAGTCGAGATCGATTGCGATGAGTGAATCCGACAGGATGTTCGCACCCGCACGCGGGCGTTGCTGCACTTCAATTTCCGCAGTGGTGAACGTCTCTCCCGCCACGACGATGGAACCATCCGTGCGCAGCGTACGAATCGCCTCGAGTGGCAAGGCGCTGATCTGTTGCTGGAACTCCTTCATACGCTTGCCGAGACGCTTGCCGAGCAGCGGGAAGTTGGGCTTTGCAATCAGCTCGATCCAGACGGCCTCATCCATTTCGAACGTAATCTTGAGTACGTTCAGTTCGCGTTTGAGGTAATCGCTGAGTTCAGGTATCGACGCAAGGCTCAGAGCCCGTTCGCCGATGATTGTGAGGGAGGCCAGCGGCGTGCGCAGATTGATCTTTTCCGCTTCACGTTTCTGCCGTCCGAGCAGCACCACCCGCTGCATGAGCGCCACCGCCTCTTCAAGATCCGGGCGCTGTAGTGAAGCGTCAGCTGCCGGGTAACGGCAAAGGTGCACGGAAGGTTGTTCACTCTTTTCGCTCGCAAAAGTGCGCAGTTCGCCATGCAACCAGTCCGACAGAAAAGGCGCGAACGGCGCCATGATCATGCTGAGCTCGCGAAGTACGCTGTATAGCGTCTGATAGGCAGCCAACTTATCGGCTCCGAGCCCTTCTTCCCAGTAGCGTGGCCGATTCAGCCGGATGTAGCCGTTCGTCAGATCCTCGATGAAGTCGAGAAGCTGCGGCACCACTGCATAGAGTTTATAGGCCGCCATTTCCGCAGTGACATTGGCCTTCAGTGTCTGCAGCCGGGAAATGATCCACTGATCAAGAATGTTGGTACCAGGCGCTACATCCGCATGCGCCTTCCAGCCATCGATTGCAGCGTAGGTTCGCAGGAACGAAAAAGCGTTGTACCAGGGCAGCAGTACCCGCCGCACCATGTCACGAACACCGCTATCTGCGAACCGCTGCTCCTCGGCGCGCACCAGTCCGGAAGTGATTAGATAGAGCCGGAACGCATCCGCACCATACTGTTCCATCAGATCGTCCGGCGGTGTGTAGTTGCGCAGCCGCTTCGACATCTTTTTGCCGTCTTCCGCCAACACCATGCCGTTGACGATGACGTTCCTGAACGCGGGTTTGTCGTACAGCGCTGCCGCAAGTACGGTCAACGTATAAAACCATCCCCGCGTCTGATCCAACCCTTCGGCGATGAACTCTGCAGGGAATCCGGCCTCGAACAGCGCCCGATTCTCGAACGGATAGTGCAGCTGCGCATAGGGCATGGAACCGGATTCAAACCAGCAGTCGAGTACTTCGGTGATCCGCCGATACACACCCGCTTCGCCGGCAATGGTGAAGGTCAACGGATCAACGTGCTCCCGGTGAAGATCCTTCACTCGAACTCCGGTCAATGCCGCCAGCTCCTCTACCGAACCAATGCAACATTCACTGCCGGTAACATCGTTGATCCAGATCGGGATCGGCGTACCCCAGACCCGATTACGCGAAATCGCCCAGTCCATGGCATTTTCCAGCCAGTTACCGAACCGGCCTTCCTGCAGGTGATCGGGCACCCAGCGGATCTGCCGGTTGGCGTTGATGAGCTTGTCACGCATGCTGCTCACGCGGACATACCAGGACGGAATGGCGCGGTAGATGAGCGGTGTGTCCGAGCGATAGCAGAACGGATAGCTGTGGGTGAGCGTGTCGTGGCGATACAGGGCGTCGGATTCTTTCAAGGCCCGGATGATGCCTGCATCGGCATTCTTGACGTATTGACCTGCATAGTCCGGCACTTCGGGTGTGAACCGGCCTTCGAGCGTCACCGGACAGACCATTGCCTCGATGCCCGCGGCCTTGATCACCCGATGGTCGTCTTCACCAAACGCCGGTGCCTGGTGAACGAGCCCCGTACCACTCTCTGTGGTGACATAGTCGTCCATCACGACAACGAACGCACCGTTGCCTCTTTCTTCGGCGAAGTACGGAAAGAGTGGCGCATATCGACGACCCACCAAATCCCTGCCATTGCAGCTGAGATCAACTGTTAGACCCGGGTAGGCCACGAGGCGTTCTTTGGCAATATAGAACCGCTGGTTGCGTGAGGCATCAAAAGCCCGCACATACTCGATGTCAGGCCCTACACAGACGGCAAGATTTGCCGGCAAGGTCCAGGGGGTTGTCGTCCAGATGGCGAGTGATGCGTCTTCATCTTCGAGTTTGAGTAGGACGGTGATCGCCGGATCCTGCACATCCATGTAGTTGGAGGACGCTTCGAAATTGGACAGAGGCGTGGCCAGAGCGGTCGATACCGGCATCACCTTGGTACCGCGATAGACAAGGCCTCGATCCCAGAGCTGCTTGACCACCCACCACACAGACTCCATGTACCAGGGATCCATGGTCTTGTAGTCGTTGTCGAAATCCACCCAGCGGCCCAGTCGTGTGATCGTCGTTCGCCACTCACTCACGTAACGCTGCACGATGGCGCGGCACTGATCGTTGTAGCCGGCGATACCCAGCTCTTCCACCGCTTGCTGCGCCGAGATATTGAGCTTCTTGTCGATCTCATGTTCGATCGGTAGCCCATGGCAATCCCAGCCAAAGCGTCGCATCACATGCATGCCCTGCATGGTCCAGTAGCGGGGCACGATGTCCTTGATGGTACTGGCAACGATATGGCCGTGATGCGGCAAGCCGGTCGCAAACGGCGGACCGTCATAGAAGATGTAAGGCTTCTCGCCGCTCGTCATTTCGAGTGATTTCTCGAAAATCGATTCCCTCTCCCAAAATTCGAGCATCTGGTGCTCGGCCTCAACAAAGGAAAAGGTTGAACTTGGAGTTGGCGTTGCCATCGTCTTCAGGGTGTCATGAGAGTAGTCCGGCATTTTAGGGAACTCCTGATGAAATCGCCCCTGCAGATTGACCTTCGTATCCGGACCGCATGCGGAATGCCGCCAAATCGGGCATATTCCAGGCCGCAATCCTCGCCCGCGTTATAACCTCAAGAGGTCACCATGAAATTCGGCGCTGTTCTGCCCCACAACGAAATCGGTACTGATCCCGGCGCCATGAAAGCCTACGTCCAGGGTCTTGAAGACCTCGGCGCAACCCACCTCCTGATCTATGACCACGTACTGGGAGCCGATCCCAACCGGCCTGGTGGATACAAAGGCGTCTACAACAAGGACACCGCCTTTCATGAACCGTTGACCACCTTTGCTTTCATTGCGGCAGTGACCTCGAAGATCGAACTCGTCACCACGATCCTGATCCTCCCGCAGCGCCAGGCTGCACTCGTCGCCAAACAGGCGGCAGAAGTGGCGATCCTGTCCAATAACCGCTTTCGCCTGGGTGTTGGCATCGGCTGGAATGAAGTCGAATACGAAGCACTGGGTGTACCGTTCAAACAGCGAGGCGCGCGTCTTGGGGAACAGGTGGATTTGATGCGCGCCCTGTGGAGCGAAGACAGCCTCTCTTTCGACGGCAAGATGCACAAGGTAACGCTGGCTAGCATCAACCCACGCCCGTCGAAGCCGATACCGGTCTGGTTTGGCGGCTCAGCGCCTGCAGCACTTGAGCGCTGTGCCACAACAGGCGACGGCTGGATGCCGCTGATGGGTCCCTCTGACAAGGCAGCCGCCTGTATCAGCGAAATGAAAACCAGACGCGCCGCTGCGGGAAAGTCATTCGATGGATTTGGAATCCAGGGTCAAGCGCAGTATGCCGGCGGTTCAGCGGATCGCTGGGTGGCGCACGCCTCGAAGTGGAAACAACTGGGTGCAACCCACCTCGCTGTTGCCACCCACAATGCAGGTCCCTGCGATGTGGACGGTCACCTATCCCGGGTGCGGGGGTACTTGAACGCCACAGCCGGAGTTTAGACCCTCAACCTGCCTTGGAGGCTCCAAACTGCGGCGACATTGGCCGCCCCGAATTGCAGGCGTCGTAGATGAACTGACAAATCACCACACGGGATTGGAGGCCAGGGCACATGGATGCGAGCTGGCCGCTCAGAGTGCGGGCTTCAAGGTCCGCTTCGAGATGTGTCGCGTACGGACCAAGTTCGATGCCCTCACGCGCACTGAAGTACCACCACCCGTTCATAACAAACACCCTATCTGAACGGAACCAGTAGCAGGGACGTTCGTATCTTCTGCAGGCGTACATCAACCAGACCTGGCAGTTGTATCAGCTGTAAGTGTCTTGCCGACGAAATTTGCGGTCTGTAAGTCACCTGTAGGTTTTTGTACGGAATTTACAACCCTACAACGGACCGGACGGCATCTATCCGTCGGCGCAGGCCGTCCGTATTGCCAGCCATCAGCGCCACCACCAGCTGATCGACGCCACAGTCCCGGTAAGCAGCCACCGTATCGGCGTTGACTGGCTTGCTGTTCGGGCCGATGGCGATGTGCAGTTCAGATCGGTTCCGACCTTCTGCGCGCAACAATTCGTCAAGGCGCGCAAGCTTGGTCCGAACGCCCGCTGGATCGAGATTGAATCCATACCAGCCGTTGCCGTGTGAAGCGACGCGTCGCAGCGCCGGTTCACTTTCTCCGCCGAACAGCACCCGCGGGCCGCCTGCCTGCACGGGTTTCGGATTGAAATGACAACGGCGAATGTTGACGGTTTCACCGTGGAATGAGGGTTCAGCCTGCGTCCACAGCGCGCGCATCGCCTCGATGTACTCGGTGCACCGTCTGGCCCGCGCATCAAACGACACGCAGAGCGCGTCGAACTCCTCAGCCAGCCAGCCGATGCCAACGCCGAAGTCGAATCGGCCACCGGACAGATAGTCGAGATCGGCCACGAGCCGCGCGGTATAGACAGGCTGACGCTGTGGCACGAGACAGATGCCTGTCCCCAGACGAATATGCGAAGTGTTCGCTGCTACAAAGGTCAATGCAGTGAAAGGATCGAGGAGTCCTTCCGGCTCACCCGGGATACGTCCACTCGATGAGTACGGATAGGTCGACTCGTACTCCAGAAAAAACAGGACGTGTTCCGGAACCCACAAGGCGTGGAATCCGGCTTCTTCGACGATTCGACCGGCTTCAGCAATGAACGCGGGTGGTGTGCGATGGTTGAACGCAAGCGTGGCGCCGATCTTCATGGTCTCTCCTTGCAGCAGTGGACAGCGCGTCGGGGAAAGCATCCCGGATAGAGAATGTTCCTGGGTATCATGCGCGGCAGCACCTCCCGGGGGAAGCATCACAACATGACGGGCGAAGTCACCGCCGAGGTGACCCATAACAACACGACCCACAGGGCCGCCTTCGCCCACTACCTAGTGAGTTCGAGCCTGTGGATGGCGGGTATGAGCCTGTACGGTTTCCTGTTCACCTGGCTCTTGATTGGCATTCTCGACCGTCCTGCTGATGAAGCCGGTTTCGCTCGGCTCATTGCCGAAATGCCACCCTTGGCCTTGCTCCTTTTAGGCGGTGTTCTCGGTGATCGCATGAACGGGCGCAGCTACCTGGTCATCATGCACCTCGCGATGGTGGTACCGCCGTTGCTAATCGCCGTGGTCTATTCGAGTGGAATGATCGGCTACTTGTGGGTCGTGTTGTTTGGTGTGCTGACCGCCAGCATCCAGTCGTTGTCCGATCCCGCCCGCCAGGCGGCACTCAGCCGTGTCTCGCATCTCGACATCCAGCGATCCATCAGCGTCGTGACCATCGTCACGACGGGCGTCGGCATGTTCGGGTTCTGGCTTGGCGGATACCTCGAAGAATTTGGGCTCTCTGAGGTTCTGCTCATACAGGCGCTGTTGTTCCTGGCCGGCGTCTTTTTCGTCCGCAAACTGCCCGACCTGCCTCCACCAGAGTCCAAACGACCCTCCCTCGCGGAGGGGCTGCGCGCAACCTGGGCCAACACCCTGGCGCGTAATCTGATCGGTCTCAATTTCCTGTCGAGCCTTTTCAACGCAGGTGCCTACATCATCGCGATTCCGTACATCGTCAAGGAGGTCTACGGCGGTGATGCGTCGTTACTCGCCTCCATCATGATCGTTTTCACCTGCGGCAGTGTCGGCTCAAACATCCTGTTGTACTGGTGGATGCCGTTGCTTCGACCCGGGCGGTTGTTCCTGCACATGCAGCTCTCGCGCATCGTTATCCTCGGAGCGCTTTTTTTGGGTCCACCACTGTGGCTCTTCTACGTGCTGCTCTTCTGCTGGGGACTGAACATGGGTATCACCACGACGATGGTCCGCTCAACCGTGCAGGAAGTCGCGCCGGTGAACTACCGGGCCCAGATTCTGTCCGTGCTGCTCTTGAGTTTCATGGTGTCGTCACCGGTGTCGAGCTACGTGCTTGGTCAGGTCATCGAGGCGTTTGATCCGTTAGCCGCCTTGTTGCCGGGTATCGTGATATCGGTGCTGATTTTCTGGTTGGGAGTTCGCCACAGCGGGTTGTGGACGTGGGAGTCTCCGGCGCTTTCCCTTCAGTCCACGGCGTCGAGTTCCGCCAGCAGATAACGCGCTACCAACTCCGGTGTCTGCATGGGAATGAAGTGGGTGAGTTCAGGAAGATAAACGTCACGACCGCGGGGAAAGGCGTTCGCCAACCCCGACCACGTAGGCGAAGTCGCAAAATCCATTGGCGCCCCAGGCTCAGGCACCTTGGAAAAGTCGCGTTCTCTTGCACGAAGCACGGTGACCGGTAGCCGGATCTCCGGGATAAGTCTGTGCACATCGGAAGATGTATTCGCCATATAGATCGAGGCTTCGACCTGCGGCGGACAGGCCAGTATCCACGTATCATCACTTTGTGGCAGCACACCGTATCGGCAATAGTCTTCGAGTACTTCCTGGCGCCAAAGCGAGTACGGGTGGCGTGATTTGAATCGATCGAACATCTCTTCCCAGTTCACCCACAACGCGCGTCGTCTCGACACCGGGTGGTCTTCAACCCGCGCGAATCCATGTCGGCTGCCCTCTGCATAGAGCTCAGGAGCCATGATCACCGGATCCGCGAGAATGAGGCTGCGAAACGCCGCTGGCTGACGATGCGCCACCTGCACAAGGCAGTGTCCGCCCATGGAATGCCCGGCGGCTGTCAAACCTGACAATCCGCGCGCAGCAATCAACTCGCTGATGTCCTGCGCAAAACTGGACCAGACGTAAGGCGGTTTCTTTTCGCTGCGGCCATGACCACGCAGATCCACCGCAATCACATGAACATCATCAGGCAGCAGCCCGATCACCCGATCCCAGCAGCGCGCGTGAAAGCCTGTGGCGTGCAGCAGCAGCACCTGCCGCGACGATTGTTCTGGCCCACGTTCGAAATAGCAGAGCTCAACGTCCCGGCCACGAAAGCGCCGCTCGGTGAGTGACATGATGTTCCTGGCAATTTGTCGAAGCCGCAGATGTTAGCAGCCCTCAGCGTAGTATGGCTTGCGGTGCGAATTGTGGAATCGATTGATGGAGATACAGGGATTCCCCGGATCGCAATCGTCTGGAAATCAACCTATCCTGCCGCCGTGCAGTGCCCGCCGCTCAGATCCTCAACTCGCCGGAGAACATCAGACGGGTTTTCAACATGTGCTCTATGAAAAGTCCGGGCGGATCGCGACGCTCACCCTGAATCGTCCGGAACGCCTGAATGCCATCTGCCCAGGGATGCCAGGCGAAATTGCAGCTGCAGTAAGCCTCGCCAACGAAGATCCAGAGGTGCACGTGCTTGTTGTGACCGGCGCCGGCCGCGCATTCTGTGCCGGCTATGACCTTATCCTGTCTGCGGAAAAGCAGACCCGGGGTGATGCCGGTCCGGCGATGGACCCGCAAGGCCGACCCTGGGATCCGATGGCAGACTTCCACATGATGAATGGCAATACCCAGGACTTCATGAGCCTTTGGCGTTGTTACAACCCCACCATCGCCAAAGTTCACGGATATGCGGTCGCTGGCGGTTCCGACATCGCCCTCTGCTGCGATCTCGTGGTGATGGCGGATGACGCCAAGATCGGCTACCCACCGGCACGGGTATGGGGTTGTCCGACCACGGCCTGGTGGGTCTATCGCCTTGGTGCGGAACAAGCCAAACGTATGTTGTTCACCGGCGATCTGATCACCGGCAAGGAAGCCGCTGATATGGGGCTCGTGCTCGAGTCTGTCCCCGCGGCAAACCTCGACGCCCGAGTGGATCAACTGGCGAAGCGCATGCAGGGAGTACCGCGCAATCAGCTGATGATTCAAAAACTCATGATCAATCAGGCACTGGATAACATGGGCCTGCATACAACACAGATGATCGCGACGCTGTTTGACGGTGTCACCTGGCACTCACCGGAAGGGATCTGGTTCAAGAAGCGCGCCGAAGCGTTCGGATTCAAGGATGCCATCAGCATCCGTGACTCCGGTGAGACCATCGCCCCGGGCGCAAGTCGAATTCCGAAGCGCTTCGAATAGCGGAACAAAAGCTGCCCACCGCCCACCTCATGGCCCCAGGCACCGGCAGAAACCCATGGACACCGTTGAACGCCACCGCATTGAAAACACCCGCGTACAGCTGCAGTACAGCTACGCGCGGCTCATCGACTTTCGCGACTATGAAGGGTTCACGGAACTGTTCGCCGAAGACGCCTTGCTCACGCTTGGCGGAAAGGAACTGAAGGGGAGCGAAGCCATCTTCGGTTACTGTCAGACCCGACCCGCGGGTCTGTGCAGTCGCCACGTCATCACCAACCCTTTCATTGATGTGCTGGACGATCAAACCGCCCGCGGAATCTGTTATCTCACCCTGTACCGGTCAGTCACCGATCCGGCTGCTGCCCGGGTCGCTCTGCCGATGCCTCCGGGCGCCGCCGTCGATCACTATGAAGACCGCTTCTGTCGTATCGGAGATCAGTGGTTTTTCCAGCACCGCACGGCGCAGATCGCGTTTCGGGACGACAGTCAGTTTTGAAGCGGCAATTCGAGAGCATCCTGCATGCGGTCATCCTGGTGTTTCTGTTCGCCTTCTTGCCCGTGATCGCCTACGCGGATCCATCGGCTGCACTGCAGCGCATCATTCAGGAGGCGAATATCCCCGCCGCAGCTTGGGTGATCGTCTTACCGGGCGAAGATCCAATGATCGGCGTCAGCGGAAAAAACGTTACCCAGGATACGCCGTTCCGCCTCGGTTCCATCACTAAGACATTTACCGTGCTGACGCTGCTCAAGATCGCCGAAACCAGAGGGTTAGCAGTGTCGACTCCGGTCGACCGGATTCTCCCTCCAGGAAGATTCACCAATGGATTCGCTTCGCCCGTCACGCTCCGGGATCTGCTCGCACTGACAAGCGGACACACGGATGTTGGTTTCGAGGCGTTCGCCGATAACACAGCGAGACCCCTGCAAGAAGCGCTGCGGAGAAATTCTGCGGCGCTGACCTCACTCTGGCCGCCCGGCCTGTTGCACAGCTACACCAACGCGACACCAGGCCTTTCTGAACACGCCATCGAGCTGCTGACCGGCGTCGCCTATCCAGAAGCTGTGCGCAGACTATTGGCCGAACCACTCGATTTTGCTTTCGGATCCTTCGACAACATGGCCGCACTGCCCGGCGGCTTCCGGTCCGACGGCAATACGCCGATCCCTTACTGGAACATGACATTCAAGGCGTTCGGTGGGCTGAGTGCATCGGCGGGAGACATGACCCATTTCCTCGAAACCCTCGTGGATGGCGGGATACGAGATGGCAATCCGGTCTGGTCGAAAGCCATACAGCAGCAGTTGCTTACCCCGGCACCCACATTTGCCAGCAAAGCAGGGCTGCGGCTCGGTTATGGCACCGGCATGTACAGTCGACTGCGCCGGGGGATGCTCTGGCACGGTCACGGAGGAGATGCTGACGGTTACCGTTCGCGGTACGGATTTCTTCCCGATCAGGGTGCCGCCTACTTCGTTGTCATCAACACCGACAACCCCGACGTGCTGATTCGCCTGGAAACCATCCTCGAAGGGAGCATTGCCGATGCCCTCGCGACGCCACATGTCGAAAGAGTTATCACCGGTCCAGATCTCCCTGATGCTGGAGGAACCTACTACCCGGCGACAGTGCGTTTCGGTGTCGATGACTGGCACCACTGTCGCGCAACATCAGCCCAGCTTCGTGTCGATGGTCCGGTCCTTTTTGTACGCATCGGCGAACATCGCCATCAGCTGCGTTCTGTCGGCAACCACCGGCTTGCACGCAAGGACAACAATGAACCGGTCATGGCATTGGTTGAAGACGCCGCCGGGGTGACCTGGTTCGTAGGTGAACTCGGCAACTACGTTCGCATCAATACACGTATCACGGGACAGCCGGTTCCTGTTCCGGCTTTCATGCCTCGATGCCTTGCTGAATAATCGCCGCTTCATAATTGGAGTCCTCCATGTATCGCCTCCAGAACACCCATCCGGCTCTGCTGCCGTTCATTGACCGGATCAAGGCGCATTCCCAGACAATCGAGGAAGCCCGCCAATTCTCCGGGCCGCTCGCCACCGAGATGATCGACGCCGGTCTTTTCCGTCTTCTCGTGCCGAAAAAGTTCGGCGGTCTTGAGGTCCATCCGTCCATCCTCATCGACACCCTCATCGCCGCAGGCGCGGCGGACGGTGCTGTCGGCTGGAACCTGATGATTGGCAATACCACCGGACTCCTCTCCGCTTCGCTGCCGACAGAATGGTCAGAGCGTATGTACCTCGCAGATCCGGCTGCAGTCACCGTCGGCGTCACTGCGCCCCTCGGAAAAGCTGTCAGAGAGGGTAATGGCCTGCGTGTCAATGGACGCTGGCCCTTCGGCAGCGGTTCACAGCTCGCCACCTGGATCTGCGGCGGTTGTCAGGTGATTGAGGACGGCGTACCAAAGCCCGGCCCCCATGGCGCGCCGGAAACCCTGCTGGTGTTTTTCCACCGCGATGACGTCATCATCCACGACAACTGGCGTGTCTCCGGGCTGCGTGGCACGGGCAGCAACGATATCGAGGTCAAGAATATTCTGGTACCTGAAGGTCGCTGGGTGGTCCTTGGCGGTAGACCGCGCATAGATGCGCCCTTGTACAGGTTCCCGACTCTAGGCCTTCTCGCATTGGGTGTAGCCAGCGTTGCCGTCGGCATCGCCGAGCGGGCGATTGATGAGTTCATCACGCTGGCTGGTGGCAAGGTACCGACCGGCAGCGTCCGCCCGCTCGCCAACCGCGCACGCGCCCAACAGGATCTCGCCGAAGCCGAAGCAGCGGTCGCGGCCGCTTCCGCATTCATCCACCAAACCGTAAGCAAGATCTATGACCACGCTGCCGCGGGTGGCAAAGTCGGGATGGACGAAAAAGCACGTCTTCGACTGGCTGCAACCCACGCCACGTGGAGTTCCGTCGGCGCGGTAGACAAGGTGTATCACGCATCAGGGGGTTCAGCGATCTACGAGAAAAACGCCATGCAACGGTGTCTGCGGGACGTACATGTCACCACCCAGCATTTGATGGTGGGGCAGCCAACACTTGAAGTCGTTGGCAAGGTCATGCTCGGTATCGATCCGAAGACCCTATTGTGATTGCCGTCAGGTTGGCCTGATTGGTCAGCGTTCCGTGAGAAGCCGCAGCTATACTCCGCTTCGGATGAACAAGTCAGGCCACCTCGCGTGACGCACCCGCATCACGACCACGATCATGACCACGATGGCAATCATCGCGGGGGGCATTCGCACCACCATCCGCATGACGGTACGAGGTCCCTCGGATTTGCCTTCCTGCTGATTGCCGGCTTCACCGGTGTTGAGTTCATCGGCGGCCTGATCGCCAACTTGCTAACCCTTATCGCGGACGCCGGGCACATGTTGCTCGACGCCACCGCACTCGGTCTCGCCTGGTACGCCGCGCGGCTCGCGCAGCGCCGGGGTGACTCTACGATGTCATATGGTTATCACCGCTTCCAGGTTCTTGCGGCGTTCGTCAACGGGCTCACGCTGATCGTGCTCGTGGTGTGGATCCTCATCGAAGCTGTTGGCCGCCTCGGTGCACCGGAAAAAATGGTTCCGCTGCCTGCACTGGTCATCGCCAGCATCGGTCTTGTGGTCAACATCATCGCCTGGCGATTGTTGCATCAATCTCGCGACAACATGAACGTGCGGGCAGCGGCGATGCATGTGCTCGGCGACATGCTCGGTTCGGCAGCGGCCATCATTGCCGCGGCAACCGTGTGGTTCACGGGTTGGCCGTATGCAGATCCGCTACTGGCTGTCGTGATCGCCATCGTGCTCGGACGGGGCTCGTGGCAAGTATTGCGCGACAGCGCTCATATCCTTCTCGAAGGCGTTCCGAGTGGTGTGGACGTGCGTGAAATCCGTGCTGCCCTCATGGCGGGAGTTCCCGGCGTCCTCGAAGTTCACCACATCCACGCCTGGTCTCTCACCGCAGAAAAACCGCTGGTGACATTGCACGCGAACATCGACGAGCACATCGACGTCGCCGGCGCCACCTCGTCCATGAAGAAAATCCTGCTGGAGCGTTTTGGTATCGATCACTCCACTATCCAGATCGAACCCGGCCCTTGTCCTGACCAGCATCCGTGAGCAAACCCGGCAAAACCGGCATTGTCCGGATCATCGACGCAACGCGTTATTCAAAACAGGGGCTGGTTGCCGCCTGGCGACACGAATCAGCATTTCGTCAGGAATGTACGCTCGCGCTGCTGCTGTTGCCGTTCGCCTGGTTGCTCGGAACCACCGCTGCCGAGCGATCGTTGCTGATCGCCGTGCTTGGACTGGTACTGATTACCGAGCTCCTCAACTCAGGGCTTGAAGCCGTCGTCGATCGAATCGGTGAAGAGCACCACGACCTAGCTGGCCGGGCCAAGGATATGGGTTCCGCTGCAGTGTTCATCAGTCTGCTGCTGGTGCTGGTGGTCTGGGGCACGGTCGCGATCCAGCGTTTTTTCTGAGCATCGCCTCTCGCAACCTGACAAACCTCTCCGACCTGACCGGACTACCCCAACAATTCCGCTGCGCGGCGCATCAGCGGCACCATGCAGAGTGACGTCTGCTCCCAGGTTTCGTCTACCCGCTTGCCGCGCCGATGCAGCATCAGATTGAAGCCGGAGATGATCGCGAACTTGTATGCAGCGAGAGCTCGGAACCAGTTGAGATCCGGCAGCGGACCATGCCAGGCGTCGCGATACAGGCGAATGACTGTATCCGGATCGAGAAAGGACGGCCGTGCCGGCTGACCCGGTACCGCTTTCGGCCAGGCTTCCCGATCGCTGAACGTTGCGATCCAGCCGAGATCATTCAACGTGGCACCGATACCGCAGAGCTCCCAGTCGATGATCGCGAGCAATCGGCCCTGCTGCGAACAGAAGAGATTCGCGGTCTGGAAGTCGCCATGAAAAATCCCGATCGGCGCATCTGCCGGCAGGTGATCCAGGAGTTTTTTCCGGATGTGCAGTGCTTCGGCAAGACGCTCCGGTTCCGCCGCTTTCTCGAGGAAACGGTCCCAACGGGTGACATCGTCATCAAAGGTCATCGCTTCGCCGAGGTATTCCACCCGGGCAATGTCTACCTTATGTACACCTGCAAGGGCCGTCATGATCTGTTGGCCGAGATCGAGCAGTGTTTCATCTACAAGCGTGCGCCCCCACTCGCCTTCGCCGAGTCGCAGCACATCACCTTCGAGCCACGGCACCACAAAATAGGGGCAGCCGAACCACTCGAGATCATCACCTGACCACTTCACACTGCAGTGTGGTACGGTGGTGGTGTCGAGTGCATTCAGCACGGCAACCTGACGAAGTACATCCGCGGTGCCCTTCCAGTTCACATTGGGCGGCGGTAGCCGGATGAACCAGGAGTCAACCCCTCCCGGCTTGCGTACTCGAAAGCCGTAGGCGAACCCGGCGTGACCCGGCATTTTCACCACGTCAAAGACCTCGTGGGGTGCGCCGTATTTTGCCGCCACAAACGCAGGCAACTTCGTCGCCAGCGTATCCATATCCATGTTCATTTCCCCCTGATGAAAACTGAAGTCGGCTCAGACCGCAGCCGGCCCCGGAAACTGCTCGCGCAGGACGCGCTTCAGGATCTTGCCGCTCGGATTCCTTGGAATGACGTCGACAAAAGCCACGCCCTTGGGTTGTTTATAGGCCGCCATGCGGCCGCGGCAGAACTCGAACACTTCTTTTTCGCTGAGCTCCGGCTTGCGTCGTACCACGACAGCAAAAGGTGACTCACCCCACTTTTCACTGGGTTGGCCAATCACGCCCGCCTCGATGATGTCAGGATGGGTCATGAGCACCGCTTCGATTTCCGCGGGATAGACGTTCTCGCCACCGGAAATCACCATGTCCTTGATGCGGTCCTGGATATAGACAAAACCTTCGTCATCCATGACCGCCACATCGCCTGTATGCAACCAGCCACCCTTCAACGTTTCAGCTGTGGCATCCGGACGATTCCAGTACTCGAGCATGATGTGTGGCCCACGGACGAGAACTTCGCCCGGAACACCCGCCGCGCAGGTATTGCCCGTATCGTCGATGAGCTTCACCTCAGTGTGAAAAAACGCCTTGCCAGTGGAGCCGACTTTGGACAGCGCGTTTTCACCATCCATCAGACACGCAGGTCCACAGCTCTCGGTCAACCCGTATACCTGCAGGATCTGCACGCCCATATCGAAATAGCGTTGCATCAACTGGATAGGGACGGGTGCGGCACCGGTCATCATCCAGCGCAGCTGGCTGAACTGGTATTTGCGAAAGTCCGGAACCTGCAACATGAAGTTGAGCATCGCCGGTACCGCCAGCCCGGTGGTGATTTTTTCCCGGTCGATGAGTTCCCAGGCCAGCTTCGGATCAAAGGTTCGCATGACGATCGACGTCACACCCCGATAGACGTTTACGGCAAGCGGAGTGAGTGCGCCCACATGAAACATCGGCAGCGCCGCGAGGTAACGATCGGCATCATGGAACTCCGCGTTGGCACCGATGGTCAGTACAGCCCAAATGGCTGTGTTGTGACTGTGCACCACCCCCTTGGGCAGACCGGTAGTGCCGGAGGTGTACATGATGTAGAGCATGTCCGTACCGCGACCGCCGAGATCGAGTTCGGAAGGATCGCCGCTGTTCCTGTAGATCGCGTAATCCTCGGCAAACCAGGCAGGAACAGAAGGCCCCTTGATGTCTGCAACGTGCAGCCAGTGTTGCACCGGCGTCTTGTCACCCCGCGCATGCAGTTCCGCAACTGTATCCGCAAACTCGTGGCTGTAAATCAGCCGCTTCGTGCCACTGTCCCGCAGGATGAACTCGAGTTCATCGGCCACCAAACGCCAGTTCAGCGGCACAACCACGGCACCTACTTTGGCGAGCGCAAAATAGGCCTCCATAAACTCGGCGCTGTTCATCAGCAGCAGGCCGACACGCTCACCCTTCTTCAATCCGGAGGCACAGAGCTGGTTCGCCAGTTGGTTGGCACGCTCGTTCAGTTCTCTGTAAGTCAGCCGCTCACCGGTAGTGCTGTCGACGTACGCTTCCCGCCTTGGAGTCAAAAAAGCGCGCTTGGCGAGGAAGCCGCCGAGGTTGTCATACATGGTTTGTTCACTCCCGTTACTGATCTCGTGAACCGGCTTCCTCGCCGGTAACTGGCTGTTGGTGGAAGCGGCGTATTGCAGGCTGCGGGACTCTGCCTCGCAGCCATACAAACTTCAATTCGCCGCAGCCGTGCATTGGATGCGAAAGCCGACGCGTCCCGACTCGTTTGCATTCGGTCAGAACATTTACATGTTTCGCACAATTCGGACCGGCGGCTTGTTGCATCGCAACATTACCTTCGTAGAATATGCGCCTTCGCTTCCGGACCCGTCCGGGATGACGAAAACGGCGTGGTGCGGGCTCTCTCTCCCCTTCCTCCCTGACCGCGTTGGGCAAGACCGGACGGTCTTGCCCTCCACGCCTTCCCTTATTCCTTCTTCTGGTCGTTTTTTATTCAGCAGTTTCCGCTGCCACGTTTAAGTGCCACGCCCCCCGCCGGGTGGACACACCTCGTTCGGACTAACCGGTACGGGGTGTACAAAGCTGTACAAACCGTAGCCATAGGGGTCTACAATCCTGTACAGACAAAAGCAGGCTTGTGCTGTGCAGGAAGACATCGACTACTACCGCATCGGAACCATTGCACGCATGACGGGCCTCTCCGTGGAAAGGCTCCGTGCCTGGGAACGGCGTTACGAGCTGGTTCCCGCCCATCGTGAGGGTAAAACCCGCTACTACTCACGCGATCAGCTCGAGCGGCTCCAGAAAATCAAACGCCTGGTGGATGCGGGCCATTCGATCAGCTCACTGGTCGACCTCTCCGATCAGCATCTGGACGCCCGGCTTTCCAGCCGCACCACGTCTACAGCACCCGCCACGCTGCGTGTCGGCATTGTCGGCGCCAGTCTCGTCGTCGCCGAGCAGACCAAGGCGCTGCCTTCACGACTCAGTATCGAAGAACGCTGGAGCAACATACCCGCATTCATGACCACAGACCCGGAGCTGTCTGGCCACTTCGACGTCCTCGTGGCGCAGGTCACCGTGCTATCGCCTGAAACCGTGGTTTCGATCAGGAAAAAGACTGGCAAAATCGCGCTGGTGCTGTTGTACCAGTTCGCCACTGTGGACCAGATCAGGAGCGTTCAGGACGAAGGCATTCCGGTGTTGCGATGGCCAGCAAGCTGGGACCAAATCGAAACCGCCTGCTCCGCCGTTGCCCGCACCTCGCTGTTATCCGCCACCGCAGCTGAAGCCCTGTTCTCCGATGATGAGCTCATCGCAATCGCCGCTTCAGACAAACAGGCGACAGGTCTGCCGCGCTACCTCGTCGATGCAATTCTGCAACTCAACAACCTGTCGGAATTTGCCCTTGACTGTGCCGACCAGGATAGCCTCGAGGGTGGTTCCACCTCGGTAAACACTGCCGAACAGGTGCATGTCGAAGTAACCCGGGCTCGCGCGCAGCTGGAAACAGCGTTGCAATTGCTGGTGCAAAGCGAGCGGCTCCAGGCGACGGCACACTGAAAGCGACGTACCTGTACAAATAAACGAAAATATCTGTTGACACGCCAATCTGTACTGTACAACATGCTTACAGATGAAGTTTCAAGGCGTGGATGCGGCTTCGACGATGCAGTCCTCCCTTCTCATGTGTCCTTCCCCCAGAAGTAGAAGCCGCTTCCGACCACAAGTCGGCACGCCCTTTTTATTCCCCCTGCGCAGCGCCCAGATCCGGTACTGCGCCTGACCCGGCGAAGAGGCAGCGCCCCCTGCAGCCTGAATTCTCCCGACTGATCCCGACGCTCAATCTCCTTTTGCCCTGACTAGGCGGTCACGGAGCAATCCGCGACCTTGTGTCACACTCAGTTCACTACACGGCTGTCTGGAAGCAGGTGCCATGCGGCATATCGGTCTGACTTGGATCCCGGGGTGTGTCTTCGCCGCATTGCTTTCTGCTTGCGGCGGTGGCGGTGGCGGTAGTTCTCCACCTCCTCCTGTACCTCCCTCGCCGCCGACGCCTCCCGCCAATGTCGCGCCCGTCGCGAGCTTCACGGTCACCCCTACTTCCGGCAGCTCACCGCTTGAAGTCGTCGCCAACGCCGGCGCTTCCTCCGACAGTGACGGGACGATCACCGCCTTCCAGTGGAACTTCGGAAACGGTACCTCCGCCATTGGCTCCGTCGCTGGCACGACCTACACCACCAACGGCAGCTTCACCGTTTCATTGACGGTAACTGACGATGATGGCGCAACAGCCACGACCACGCGCCTGGTGACGGTTAACGCACCTGCCGGGAACGTCACCCTGTCGGGAACCATCCAGATCCTGCCGTCCAGCGCTATCGACTCGGACACCAATGACCGGTTCACAACGAACACCTCGAACAACGGCTTCGCGAACGCTCAGACCATCGCTAACCCAGTAACCCTGGGCGGGTTCGCGAATCGTCCGAACACCGGCCCTGCCAACGGAAACCTCTCGGTTTCCGGCGACCCGGGTGACTTCTATCGGGTCAGCCTGACGGGTGACGATCTGATTCTGTTGACCGTGGGTGAGTCTGGCGCGGATCTCGACATGCGTCTGTACGATGTGAATCGCACGCTCCTCAATACATCCCAAGGCAACTCGCAAACAGAATCGTTCAGCGTCAACACCCCGGGAACCTACTTCATTGAAGTCTTCCCCTTCAGCGGTGCAAGCAACTACATCCTCACGATTGGTAAGGACGCAGACGCCGCCGCTGCCCTGCTGCAAGAGGAAGGACAAGCGGGAGGGCAAACGAAGGGACAAACAAGCACGCAAACGACTTTGCGCTTGTCATCCGACTTCGTACCGGGCGAGATCATCGTCGACCCCGTAGCCGGCAACTTTTTCAGCGCGAGCACCTCCCGGCTAAGGCCTTTCAGTCCCAACAATCCAGGTATCACGCTCTTTGCCGTCGCCCCAACCGCTCTGCTGGCACTCAACGACCCGAACAGCCCCGGAGCCTTGCCTCAAGGCGCTGTGGTCTCAACAAGCCAGCGCACCAAGCTCGCAACACTCAATACCATCAAGGGCCTGCGTCAGCGTAAAGATGTGGAAGTCGCTGAACCCAACTTCATACGCCGCGCCTACCGCGAGCCGAACGACCAGTTCTACAACCTGCAATGGCACTACCGGACCATCAACTTGCCACTCGCCTGGGATGTAACGACAGGGTCAAGTGAAGTCATTGTCGCCGTCATCGACACAGGTGTGCTGCTCAGCCATCCAGACCTGGACAGCCAGCTCGTTCCCGGATTCGATTTCATTTCGAGTGCATCCCGCGCCCGGGATGGCAACGGGATCGATAACAATCCAAACGATGAGGGAGATGGTGCAACTGCGGGCACATCAAGCTTCCACGGCACACATGTTGCCGGCACGATTGCCGCACAATCAAACAATTCGCAGGGTGTCGCTGGAGTATCCTGGAACGCACGCATCATGCCGTTGCGTGCACTTGGGGTGAACGGTGGGACCACCTATGACGTTATACAGGCAGTGCGCTTCGCAGCCGGGCTCTCCAACGATTCCGATACGCTGCCCACACGCCGGGCCGACATCATAAACTTGAGTCTCGGCAGCGATGCATCGTCACAGTCCGAGCAGAATACGATCAACGAAGCACGTGCCGCCGGCGTCATCGTGATTGCCGCAGCCGGTAACGAAGCAACGACGTTACCTTCCTATCCGGCCGCCTATAGCGGCGTCACATCGGTCAGTGCAACCACCATCAGCAATTCTCTCGCGGGTTATTCGAACCGCGGCTCTACCATCGACATCGCCGCACCCGGCGGCAACAACGGCACGGACATCAACGGCGACGGGCTCGGCGACGGCGTGGTCAGTACCATTGGAGAAGAATCGTCCTCCGGTCCCGTCCAGTTCCGGTATGCATCGCTCAACGGTACGTCGATGGCTGCACCCCACGTCGCCGGCGTAGCCGCGCTGATGAAGGCCGTACACCGCAACCTCACGCCTACGGAATTTGATACCGCCATCACCAGCGGGCGAATCACGGATGATCTCGGCATCGCGGGTCGAGACGATCAGTTCGGTTTTGGCCTCATCAACGCGCAGAGAGCGATTGCCGAGGCGAATCGCCTCGCTGCCGGGCAAGGTCTCGATCCGGGTCCTGTGCTCAGCGCGTCCGTTTCGACCCTCAACTTCGGCGCTTTCCTGAACGAATTGCCGCTGCAGGTTTCGAACCTGGGAACCGGCTCACTGACGATTGCCGGCGTGACCGCTTCACAACCCTGGATCACCATAACGCCACCGAACGGTGGAGGTCTCGGCACGTACATCATCCGCGTGACCCGCTCCGGTCTCGCCGATAGTGTGCACACCGGAACGATTACCTTTGATGGCTCTTCGAACGACGTCACGGTCACCGTGATCCTGCAGATCTCATCGGTCGATCTCTCCGCCAACGCCGGTTTGCACTTTGTGATTCTGGTCGACAACAACGGCAATTCGAACATTCCGGCCGTCATCACCCGAGCCACCAACGGTGAATACACGTTCACCATCAACAACGTACCGAATGGTGAGTACCGGATCTTTGCCGGCACCGATTCTGACAACGATGATTTCCTGTGCGATGCGGCAGAAGCATGTGGCGCCTATCCGACTCTTGATCGACCGGAACGGCTGTCGATAAACGCGAACCGGGCGGGCCTTGTGTTCCTGTCGGGGTTTCGACTCAATCTGGATTCGTTCTCGGTGACCTCCGACGATGGTATGGATAGTGAATCAGCACAGATCGGCAACACTGAAGCGGGATACGCTTTCATCAGACCGCAAGGCGATTCGCCACCACCATGATTAACTACCGGATTCTCTGTTGGCCTGCATTCACGATGGCGCTCTCCGCCTGTTCGCCTGGCGCCGCAGTGCCGCTCAACGAAGTACTGAACTATGGCAACTGTTCTGGCTTGAGTGCCGGTGTTCGCGAAGTGACGCTGGATGAAGTTGCCAAACTACGCGGCATGACCATGTTTGGAGGCGAGGATGCAGCACCGGTGGACCAGCAGGGAATGCCCAAGCTGATCGCCATTTCCAAAGGACCACAACCCACCGCCGGTTATGCGTTGACTCTCAAGGATGGTCGACTGGAGGAAGACACGCTCATCATCGAAGTGGCGTGGCAGGAGCCGGCAGCCGATGCCATGACCGCACAGATGGTCTCCCACCCGTGTCTCGTAGTCGGCTTGCCTGGTCCGGCGCCGCAGAAGGTAGTTGTCATGACATCAGTCGGAGACACATCGGACGGTGAGACATCCAAGCCTGAAGAGATCGGACGACTGACGTTCACGCCCTGAGCCAGCGCCCGGCACGTTGTTCGCCGCCGTGATTGGATACTTTCTTCAACCTTCCAACAACTGCAGCGCTGCAACGGCCCGCAGGGTCACACTCTGTTTGTACGTCTCGAGGTCCATGCCCCGGTTCTCACCCATGGCGCCAACGAGATAACGCTTGTAGACACCTTGCCCGATGGCGGCCAGCCGCCAATGGGAGAAGGCACGGTAGTAGTTTATCTGCGAGAGATCGCGTCCGGTTGCTTTCGCATAACGACTGGTCAACACATCCCGGTCCGGAAACCCGCCTGCCGCGGTCGGCACTACATCACTCGTACCATCTTCCGGGAGAATCCAGGAGTTGAGCAGGTAGCCGAAATCGGCGAGCGGATCACCGAGAGTACACAGTTCCCAGTCGAGAACGGCATTGATGCGCCCTGGTAGAGCCATCATGTTGCCGAGGCGATAGTCGCCATGGACGATCGCCGCCCCCACCTGCTCAGGCATCCGCTTCGCGAGCAGTTCGCCAACAGTTTCCATCTCGGGAATCTCATGGGTCTTCGAAGCGACCCATTGTTTCGTCCAGCGGTTGATCTGGCGGGCGAGATAGGCTTCCTTTCGGCCCAGATCACCAAGACCCACTCGATTCGGGTCAAGACCATGGAGATGCGCGAGCACGTCGACCACGTGCAATCCAAGCGCCATTCGTTCATCCGCGGTCATCTTCAGTGCCGCTTCGCGATCATGCAGGACAGCACCGCCGACGAAATCCATCAGGTAGAACGGCGCATCATTAACCGCGGCATCCTTGCAGAGGCCTAGCGCGGGCGCCACAGGCACACCGCTGCGGGCAAGTGCGGAGATGATCTTGTGTTCGCGCCCCATGTCATGGGCACTCTCGAGGACATGCCCCAGCGGCGGGCGACGCAGGACAATCGCTCGCCCCTTCGCATCTTTAACCCGAAAGGTGAGATTGGAGTGACCACCCGCGATGAGCGTAAACTCGAACGGCGCTTGCAAATCTTCGACGTTGTCCTTGAGCCAACCGGAAACACTGGCCGAATTGATACCTGCGATCATGATTCCTCCCCGCACCCTGAGCGGCCCGTGAGCTTAACAAAGATGCCTCTTCGAACGCAGTCTGGTTGCCTGGGCGCCATCCCGTCACGCGGATTACTGTGTACCTGCTTCACCTGTCTGCTGCTCAACCTTCTGCTCTCCGGATGCGCGAACCAGTCATCCGTGGAGCCTGGCAACAGCCAATCTGCAGAAGTGGAAGCCGCTGACTCTGTCCCGACCGGTGTGCCGCAGATACACGCACTCGACGATGGTGGTACGTGGACGGGTGCGTTGTTGAACAGGGGCATGCACGGCAACGGTTACCATGATAATGGTGCCGGACTCACCTATGACGGTGAAATGGTGGCCGGCAAACGCCACGGCGAGGGCATTGAGAAGCGGCCGGATGGGTCGACATACACGGGCCACTGGCTCGACGGCAAACGCTCCGGCAGCGGCCGTGAAACGGCGGTGGATGGCTCCTTCCATGATGGTGAGTGGGAGTTCAACCAACCCCGTGGTCCCGGTTCGCGCGAGTTTGAAAACGGCATTCAGATCACCGGCACCTTTGCGGGAGATATCGCAACCACCGGCCTTTTGGTCCTGCCAAGTGGATCGACGTTCGCCGGGCCTTTGTGGACGTTGGGGGGCGACATGCACCCGCGATTCAGCAAATGGGTCGACTTCGAAGCCTCACAGGGTGATCCCTATGCACAACTCCTCTATGCACAGGAGAGGCTCAGGTCAAAAACAGAATCAGAATCTGTACTTGCGAACGAAGCGCGGCTGACGGCCTATCTGCAGGCTGCCGAGTCCGCAGGTATTGGCGATGCAGCGTATCTTTACGCATTACATGTTCTCCCCACGAATCGGGAACAGGCTCTGATTGTCCTGAGACGGGCGGCAGCGCGACCACACACGCCTTCAGCCCGCCTGCTCGGCGAACTTCTGCTCAGCGACGATCCACCCCGCTCGTGCCATCCGAACAACATCTGTCGTACGGAGGCGCTAGAACTCCTCCAAACGGCTTTCAAAAGGGGCGATCGGCTTGCTGCGCGGCGCCTTACCCAAGAGTTGCTCCGGTTTGATGCCGCCGCGGCGAGAAACGTCATCCACAACTTCGCCATGACCTTTGGCGACTGGCAGGATCTGGAGCTGCTGGCAGCTGCACACGCAGCACTCGATCAGGCCGACGAAGCGTTGCAGGCCGCAACGCGCGCACTGCAACAGGCCGAACGCAGTGATGAGGCGGTCAGCATGGACGATCTCGAGCGGCTTGCCCGGAACGTGGAGACCTATCAAACAAAGAATCACACGGAGGTTGCTCCATGAATCAGCGTAGCTGGCCATTTCTCCCCGGACGCAACATTGAAATCGTTCGCGCGCAAGGTGCCTGGCTGTACACCGCAAAAGACCAGGCCATTCTTGATGCCGCCGGTGGCGCTATCGTGGTTAACGTGGGCCATGGTCGTGACCGGGTGGCGCAGGCGGTCTACGCAGCCACACGGGATACGTCTTACGTTGTTCCACCCTGGCTGACGCCTTCCCGCAGGGCCATGGTCGACGCGCTCGGCGACTGGCTACCTCCCTCGCTCACGCGAGTCCACGCGACTTCGGGCGGGTCGGAAGCCAACGAAGCCGCTATCAAGATCGCAGTGCAGTACCAGTCGGCGTGCGGCTTTCCGCGGCGAACGCGAGTGATCTCGCGCGATCTTTCCTATCACGGCACCACACTCGCAACGACAGCGGCAAGTGGACACCCTGGCCGGCGGAAAGGCCTTGAGCGGGCAATCGAATCGTATCCGTATTCACCCACGCCCTACCCCTTGCGTTGTCCGTTGGGGCGAGATCATCCTTACGCCGGGCAGTGGTACGTGGATGCACTGCGCCAGCGGATCAAGCAAGAAGGTGCACACAACGTTGCTGCGGTTCTGGCAGAACCCATCACCGGTTCATCCGGCGGCGCCATCGTGCCACCTGATGACTATTGGCCGGGTGTTCGCAAGCTGTGTGATGAACACAGGATCATCCTGATCCTCGATGAGGTCATGACGGGCTTCGGCAGAACCGGGCGGGACTTCGGGCATCAACACTGGCCGATCACGCCGGACATCCTCGTCAGTGGCAAAGGGCTGGCGGGGGGCTATGCGCCACTGGGCGGTGTATTCGGCACTGAGGCCATCGGTCAGGCGCTCGAACGAGCCGGATACGGGGTCATGTTCAACACCTTTGGCGCCCATCCGGGCGCCTGTGCCGCGGCTGCTGAAGTGCTGACCATCATGCGCGAGGAAAATCTCGTGCCCCGGGTCGCCAAGCTGGGTCTGCGGCTTTCAGCCTTGCTTGCCGAAGCCTTCCGCGATCATCCGCATGTCGCGGAACATCGTGGGCGTGGACTCCTTCAGGCGATTGAAATCGTGCGGGATCGTGAAACCCTCGAACCCTTTCCTTTAGCCGCTGAAGTCACCAACAAGGTCATTGCTACCGCACTTCGCAAGGGCGTGTTCTTCTATGGCGGAGGTACGGGAGCCGTGCGTGACATCGTCTGCATGGGCCCACCGTTCATCATCGAAGAACGGGAACTCGCGTCGATGGTGGATATCCTCCGGGCATCGGTTGATGAGGTCTTGAGCGAGGTCAGCACTTGAACTTCCTCGCCGGCTTCCGTTGCCTCACTGACGGAATGAGTCTGTTGCGTTCCTCGGGATCGGGGCTGTTGATCGCGCTGCCTGCCTTCATCAGCCTCTGCATCGTCAGTGGTGGTATCGCACTGGTCATCGGGCAATCAGCATCCCTCGAACTCTGGCTCGCGGGTTTCCTGCCAGACTGGCTCGACTTCCTTGGTACCGTGCTCGCGGTTCTTCTCAACGTGATCGTGGTGATTCTCGGCCTGTGGCTCTTCGGCTTCATCGCCATGGTGGTGTCGAGCCCTCTGCACGGTGTCCTGTCAGCCCGATTCGATGCTGCGCTGGGCAACAGGGGTACCTTGATCGATCTGCGTATCGGGCCGGCTATCTCCAGTGCAATACGCCGTGAATGGCGCAAACTTCGTTATCAGCTGCCGCGCATGATCGCTGTCGCGCTGCTGTCCTTCGTGCCACTGCTCAACATTTTCGCCGCGATTGCCGGAGTTCTGATGACCGCCTGGCTGATGGCGATCCAGTTTGCAGATCTGCCCGGAGAAAACCGCGATCAGCCCTTCGACGACACGCTTGATGAACTGCGCGCCAATCGCGGCGCTGCGTTAGGGTTCGGCATCGGAATCGCCCTGCTGTTGTCGATCCCGGTGGTGAATTTCCTGGTGATTCCGGTCGCTATTGCCGGTGGCACCTTGTTGCGCCACCGCTTGCGCGAGCAGAAGCGGCCCATGGCGCCCGTCTGTTGACGGGCACCGTCCTGCCGCTCAGTTCTCTGTCGTTTCGAACAAGCCGTTGAGCGACTTGTCATCGGTCGCAAGCAGTTTGTCCACCCAGCCATGGAAACGTTGTCCGCCGCCTTCGTTGCGGCCGAAAAGCACATGATCACGGCCACCGGATTTCAGGGCTTTCTGCTGGCGTATGCCGGTCGCGTAGTCCTCGCCTTCAACTACGTACTCGAGGAGCTTGAACTGCTTCTCCGCTTCGAGGGCTTGCGCTTCGGTCGGTTGCTTTTCCATCAGGTAGTACTGCGTGGTGAACGACGTGTCTAGTGTTTCTCCCGGGAAAAGCTGGGACAACATCACACTGCGCCCGCCTCCCCAGAATGAGGCGATTGAGATATGCGGAAACACAGTCCAGACGCCAGTCATAAGGATGTCTGTTGGCCACTGGTCTTCCGGCAAACCCGCCAGGGACTCATGGCGCGATGGCGACAGGACCCGCTGATGCGGTCCCCAGGACCAATACATCGCCTGATTCGACATGTCAGGACCAAAGGTATTCTTGTGCAGAACAGGCAGATGATAGAGATCGAGGTAACCATCGTAGGCAATCTTCCAGTTCGGGCCACGGATCGTTCGCTTTTGGAAAAGATGCCAGCCTTTGAAGCCGAAATTTTCGAGCATCTGGTCATAACCCGATAGGAAGCTCTCGATCGACAGCGTTGATTTCGAATCGAGAATCACCCAGATGAGCCCTGCTTTCTCGAGCACCGGCAACGGTTCGAGGCCGTAGGCGGAAACATCGATCTCGCCAAAATCCTTCTTCGACGCAATAGCCACCAGTGAGCCTTTGAGGTCGAATGTCCAGCCGTGATACGGGCAGACGAACCGGCTGCAGTTACCGGTCTCCCGCAACTCCACCGACGTACCCCGATGAGAACAACTGTTGATGAACGCCCGGACGGTACCGTCCTTGCCACGGGTGATCAGCACGGGAACGCCGACGGCATCCATCGTCTTGAAATCACCCGGAGCGGGCAATTCAGCCGTCGGTGCAAGGAGTAGCGGCATGCGCCGGAACACCTGGCGCACTTCCCGTTCGAAACGGTCCTCGTCGTAATAGTTCGACGCCGGTACTTTCAACACTGAAGGTGCCTGCTCGATCGTCCCGGCATTGGCGTGCGCGATGGTTTCTTTCGCGATTTCGATCAGCCTGGCCTTCGACATGTGCGTACCCCTGAAGCCTGTCAGCAATTGCCCTGATCATAGGGCGAACACGTTATACAGAACAACCACCGGAAATCCGGACACACCTCGTTTGCCCTCACCTGCACGCCACTTTCTGGCACACCTCTTTCTGGCGTGCCCTTTACCTACCCTACCTTCACCTGCCCGTCCCAGACTTGCGGGGCTTTGGCGCCTGCGGGACGATGCGGCCGCCCCGAGCTGTCCGTAGACCCGGACCGGGGTCTTCCCATCGCAGGAACCCGAACGCCATGACCGTCTTCGCTGACCCGACCGAAACCGGTGCCACCCCCATCGAACAGGTGCCAGCAGATCAATTCCCTGCCTGGCGAGACGCACAATCTGCACTCGTCCAGGCATGGCTCGAAAAAAACGGCTTTAAAGCCCGCGCCGGACAATTCGTCTGGCTGCCGGATGCATCAGGCGCGCCGCAGCACGTTGCCGTCGGCGGGAACGGTCGCAACGATCTCGCAGCGCTCGGAGAACTGGCCTGGAAACTGCCCGAAGGGCTGTACGCAGCAGCAGCTGATTTTGCGGAGACGGCGCTCATCGGCTTTGGTCTCGGCGCCTACCGGTTCACGCGCTACAAGAACACCGATCGCAAACCCGCACGCCTGGTTATCCGTGATGCCGCGCTGCGCCAACGGGTCGAATCAGTGGTTAGTGCCTGCAGTCTCGCCCGCGATCTCATCAATACCGGCGCCGATGATCTGCTGCCATCCGCCCTCGCTGCAGAAGTTCTGCAAACCGGAGCCCGCCTCGGAGCGACGGTGGATGTGGTCACCGGAGATGCACTGCTGACCAAGGGCTATCGAACCATTCACGCGGTGGGACGCGCTGCCGATGATCCCCCGTGCCTGATCGATCTGCGCTGGGGCAATCCGGCCTCGCCGCGCCTCACCCTCGTAGGTAAAGGGGTCTGCTTCGACAGCGGTGGGCTGGATCTCAAGCCTGCGTCGGGAATGCGCTCCATGAAAAAGGACATGGGCGGTGCAGCGATTGCACTCGGGCTTGCCCAGTTGATCATGACGCAACGATTGCCGGTGCGACTGCGCCTGCTCATTCCCGCTGTTGAAAACGCCATCTCCGGTAATGCCTATCGCCCAGGCGATGTGATCCGTACCTATGCCGGCACCACGGTGGAGATTGACAACACCGATGCAGAAGGCCGGCTCATCCTCTGCGATGCCCTCGCTCTCGCCATCGAAGAAACGCCCGATCTGCTGATCGACTTCGCGACGTTGACCGGAGCGGCGCGCAGTGCCGTCGGCGCTGAAATATCGGCGATGTTTGCCACCAGCGACAAGACTGCCGAAGCCCTGTATGCTTCAGGCGCGAAGAGTGATGATCCCGTGTGGCGATTGCCGTTGCATGCACCTTATGAAGACATGCTGCGTTCTTCCGTCGCGGATGTAGTGAACTCGCCCTCTTCGCCCTATGGCGGCGCGATCACGGCAGCGCTCTTCCTGAAGAAGTTCACCGGTTCAACCGAGTGGGTTCACTTCGATACCATGGCTTACAACACCCGCTCCCGACCGGGACGCCCGGAAGGCGGTGAAGCGATGGGACTGCGCGCCGTCTTCAACTATCTGCAGGAACGTTATGGCACTGCTGCATGACCTCGAGAGTGCGCAAGACGGCACTCGAGTTGACCTCACCCGTCTGCTCGACGTACTCCCATTCACTAATGAAGGCCTGATACCTGCGATCGCCCAGGACGCCACCAGTCATGAGGTCCTGATGCTGGCATGGATGGACCGCACGGCCATCGAACGCACGATCAAGGAAGGCTACGCTACCTACTGGTCACGCAGCCGCGGCGCATATTGGCGCAAGGGTGAATCATCCGGGCATCTCCAGGCGCTTGAATCATTCCGGTTCGACTGCGATGGCGATGCCATCCTCCTCCAGGTCCACCAGACCGGACCGGCATGCCACACCAACCGGCCAAATTGCTTCTATCTCGAAGTCGATGGAAACACGGTCATCGTTCGGGGCGACCGCTGCTAGCTCTGTGAATCCGTGCGCACGACCTGCACCTGTCGTCCACGAACATGCTATCCGGCCGCCCTTAAGGCTGTTAGTCTGCCGCTATGAAAACCCTGCGAACCCGCCGCATCTGTCGCTGTTGTCGCTGAACCTCAGTCCCCGGTTCAACTCGACTTCGTTTTTTCGCAGGAATTCCCATGACTACTCCCATCTCGTTTCATAACTCTGCAACCGGCCGCAAAGAGGTTTTCGTTCCACTGCGCGAAGACCGCATCACGATGTATGTCTGCGGTCCGACGGTTTACAACTACGTGCATATCGGCAACGCGCGACCCTATGTTGCTTTCGATGTGCTCACCCGGTTGTTGCGAACGCGTTATCCGGCAGTGATCTACGCCCGCAACGTCACCGACGTGGACGACAAGATCAACCGCCGTGCAATGGAAAACCAGGAACCCATCCAGGCGCTGGCGGACCGGTATACAAAGACCTTTGAAGACGATATGGATGCGCTGTGGGTTTTGCCGCCGACCGTATCCCCCAGGGTGACCTCACATACCCCGGAGATCATCGAGCTGATCGAAACTTTGATCCGCAAGGGTCACGCCTATGCAGCAGAAGGTCACGTACTGTTCGCAGTGACGACAGATCCGCACTACGGCCACCTTTCGAAACGCAGTCTCGACGACATCCTCGCGGGTGCCCGCGTGGACATCGCCCCGTACAAGCGCGACCCGAAAGACTTCGTGCTGTGGAAGCCGTCTACACCGGAGTTACCCGGCTGGGACAGCCCCTGGGGTCGAGGTCGACCGGGCTGGCACATCGAGTGCTCGGCAATGAGTTATACCCACCTCGGCGCGCAGATCGATATCCATGGTGGCGGCACCGACCTCATTTTCCCGCACCATGAGAACGAATCCGCACAGACGCGCTGCGCCTTCGACACCCCTCACCTCGCCCGTTACTGGCTGCACAACGGCATGTTGACGCTCGGCGCAGAGAAGATGTCGAAGTCACTCGGCAACATCGAGACCATCGTCAGCCTGCGCGGTCGTTATCCTGCTGAACAGCTGCGTTATGCCTTGTTGCAGGGGCAGTACCGGTCAACGCTCGCCTGGTCGCCGGAGCTGCTGGTGCAGGCCAAAGCAGCGCTCGACAGGCTCTATCAGGCGCTGCGGGATACGCCGGGTAATGAGACCTCCCGCGACTTCGCTTCTTCAATAGTCTGGCCGGATGCAGTGATCGATGCGCTGGCGGACGATCTCAACACGCCGGAAGCACTGTCGGCGCTGCACGGCATCGCGAGCGCCATGCATCGTTCCGAAGACATGGATGAGCGTCGTGAACTGCGCCAGAAACTGCTTGCCGGTGGTTATCTCCTCGGCATTCTCGGCAACCCCGCGGAACAGTGGTTTCGTGGGCTGGCAACCGAAGACGGTTTATCCGATGCACAGATCGAAGCGCTGGTCGAAGCGCGCCGCGAGGCGCGCAAACAAAAAGACTTCGCCCGTGGGGATACCATCCGCAAACAGCTCGCTAATTCAGGCATTGAGCTTGAGGACACCCGCGATGGCACCCGGTGGAAACGCGGCGGCAGCTGAGCCGTGCGCATCCACATCCTCGGCACCGGTCTGGAGGGTTTGGCCACAGCGCTGATCCTTGAACACAACGGATTCGACGACGTTCACCTCGTTCACGTCGGCGTGAACCGGGGCGCCCCCGCTGTCGAACTGCCACCCAACGGGAGCCGGGTGCTGTACGCGCTCGGCCTCAAAGATCAGCTCGAAAGCTACGCTGCTGCACCGCAGATGGAGCACCGGCGTACGGCGGCTACCGGGTACCTCCTGCAGCAGCGCCCGCTCGGTCACTTCACACACGACCGTTACAAGGCACCGCATCTGACCATTGCCACCACCGCGCTGACGGCGATTCTGCGTGAAGCATCCAAACGCCTGGAGTCGCATGACACTCATACAGGTGACGCGGACAACGCCGATCTCACCATCGACGCTTCTGGCTGCGGGTCATCGCCATTGGGATACGAGGTAACGACAACGCCATGGTCAAGTTCCTGGCACACCACCGCATCCGCCGGAAACGTGATCACCAGCTGGCTTAGTGACAACCAGTATCTGCGGCAGATTCCGACACCGGAAGGTACGTTTGTATTGCATGTGGGATCGGCAACACCACATCCCCGTTTTGCAAGCTTATGGGCGAGCGATCACACAGTCGGCCGTCAGCCGGTCCTGGATCATGCGCCTTTCGGGAGCTGGATTGACGGTCGGTGCGTGCTGCTCGGCAGCGCTGCCCATCCGCTGCTGCCGTTCACCAACCAGGATTTTGCGCTCGCCCTTGAAGATGCGTGGGTCTTGGCGCGCATGCTGGATGGTTTTGAGGATGACACGGATCTCGCCTTGCGCGAATACCAACGTTACCGGTTACCGAGGGCGACACGCGTGCAACGCTACGCACGTGAACAGGGCCAACTGGTAACTGAATCCCGGCGGGCTGCGAAAGTTTCACGCAACCTGCGCCTTGCCCTCGGTTACTGGTTTTTGCCGGAGATGGCGCTCTCTGCAGAAGACTGGCTGTACGAATACGATTGTCTCAAAGGATTCGACTGATCAAGAGGGCACCATGCCTAGACCCGCGACTACATCCTCCAGCGCTCTTTCAACGGAGGGGTTCCTCTCTGACCTCTGGCGACAGAGCATCGTGCCAACGCTTTGCGATTTCATCCGTATTCCCAACAAATCGCCTTCGTTTGATCCGGAATGGACAAGCCATGGCTACATGCACAAGGCTGTCCGGCTGCTCGCAGAGTGGTGTGAAGCAACCTCCGGCATTACGGGCAAGTCCGTTGAAGTATTCGAGTTACCGGGGCGCACCCCGACCCTCCTCGTGGATGTGCCCGCGTTCGCAGGCGGCAGCGGCAACATCCTCATCTACGGGCACTATGACAAACAGCCGGAATTCTCGGGTTGGCGCAGCGGCCTCAGCCCTTGGGAACCGGTCCTCGACGGCGAGCGACTCTATGGCCGCGGCGGTGCCGATGACGGTTACGCGGTTTTCGCGGCACTCGCCGCCATCGCCGCGTTGCAAGCGCGCGAAATTCCTCATGGCCGTTGCCTGCTGCTGATCGAAGGCTGTGAAGAGAGCGGCAGCTTTGATCTGCCGCACTACATGACTGCACTGCGGAAGCGGATCGGCGTACCGGACCTGCTTGTCTGCCTCGATGCAGAATGTGGAACCTATGACCGGCTGTGGAGCACCTCATCACTGCGCGGCATGTTGCCAGGCGTGTTGTCCGTAAACGTACTCACCGAAGGTCAGCATTCGGGCGCTGCTGGCGGCATCGTGCCTTCGAGTTTTCGCATTCTGCGCAGCGTAATGGAGCGTGTGGAAAACGCCGCCACCGGCGCACTGCATGATTGCCTGCACGTGCAGATACCGCAGGTCGCGCGGGAACAGATCCGGGCGGTGGCGGAATTGCTTGGTGAAGACGTATTGCGGAAGTTCCCGTGGGCACCCGGTGCCGAGCCGGAAGAGGCTGATACCTATCTCGCACTGCTCGCCAATGCCTGGCACCCGAGTCTCGCCACCACTGGAATTGGGGGGGCGCCTTTACCCCAGGACGCGGGCAATACGTTGCGTCCGGCAACCAGCGTTAAGCTTGTCTTCCGTTTGCCGCCAACGCTCGACGCGAACACCGCAGCAAACGCCATTCGCTTGGTTCTCGAAGACAACCCACCCTATAGCGCACCGGTGAGCTTCGCAGTTGAAACCCCTCAAACCGGCTGGTACGCGCCGGAAACAGCCCCATGGCTCAATACCGCGATCCAGTCCGCATCACAGCGCCACTTCGGCAAACCGTCACTGGCGATGGGCATGGGCGGGACCATTCCCTTCCTGCGCATGCTCGGAAAGACCTTCCCCTTAACACAGTTTCTGGTCACCGGGGTACTCGGCCCGCACTCGAATGCGCACGGGCCGAATGAGTTCCTCCACCTGGGTACGGCACTGCGTTTGAGTGCCTGCGTAGGCGATGTGATCGCAGCGCTGAAGAAAACCTGATCCGGCTCCTGGCATCAGCCTGGAGCTGCCGTGAAGGTCAGTGCAGAAGACGGCTGTTGGCGCTGAAGCTGCGCTTCAGGAAGTCTATCTGGTCACCGAGGATACGGCCGGAGTTGATGAGCGCCAGGTACTCCGCGAAGTTCGGGGTATAAGGCAAGGCCATCAACTCAAGTCCACACTCGTGCAGCAGGCGATTGCCTTTAAAGTGGTTGCAGCGTTTGCAGGCTGTAACGACGTTGTCCCATTGATCTCGACCACCGCGGCTGCCCGGGATGACGTGGTCGCGGGTCAGGTCACCATCCCGGAAACTCTGGCCACAATAGAGGCATACATTGCCGTCCCTGACAAACAGCGCCTGATTGGTCAGCGGTGGAACACCAAGGGTCGGAGGCACGACGCGACCGTCACAGGCGATGATCGAGTGAATGGCCATACATGAACGCGAGCCATTGTGACGTGAGTGACCGCCGCGGATACGCAATACCGGGTCGCCCAGCGTCCAGACAACGATATCCCTGGCATAAAGGCAAACGGCCTCTTGCCAGGTCACCCAGTCAACCGGATGGCCCGCTACATTCAGGCGAAGGATCCGCGGCACGCGGTGATAGTCACCGGGTGTGGCGATTTCCGAAGAGAGCATGTTCATCGTCAAGGCTCACCATTTGTATTGAACCCGTCGTCGAACCGGTCAGCGCTACCGCTGTCGGATCCCGATAGATGTCCGACGACAGTCACCTGCTCGCACGGGTCACCTCTGTTGCATTGACTGCCACAGAGCCGACCGTTACGAGGCGGCCGAATCATGACCAATCACCACGACATGCGCAATCAAGACGGCTCTCATCGCGCACACGCCGGGCAGCTTACGGATACCCGGCCATGACAAGCAGATGCACCCGAACGAACGGAATCGCCTTTGACACCTCTGGTGTCGGGGTGCAAAGTAAGGCGCCATCGCAAAGTAGTGCGCTATTTACCAACGCACTTGTGTAGAAATCATGCCTGCACTGACCTTCGGCCGCCTTGCAGTCTCGATATTTCTCGCTTCGCTATCGTTTTGCCTGCAGGCCGCTGCATCGGATGGCGAGTGGGGTTGTGAACGGGCCTCGGATACTGGCAAATGGTCCTGCGCCTGACGCGGTGTATCCGCGACTGAACTTTCCGAGCCTTGTGCGGACGCGGGAGCGGACTCAGCAGTGCCCACCGAGATCGATCCCTATGAAGCACGGTCGCGGGCTGCGGTTGAAAGAACAGTAGAAAGAGCGGGAGAGAGAACAGCAGAAAGCGAGGGTGCACGCACTGACGTGCCCGCGACCGGGTCATCCGGTGAACCGTCCACAGCGGGATCCACCGCGCTGGTTGATGAACCCGTCGTAGCAGCCGAGTCGCCTGTCGCGGCGATGATTCCTGATCCTATCAGCCCCCCTGCTCCCGCAGCGGAACCGGACTCCGAGCCGGAAACAAACACAGCGGCAGACGTCTAAACTTCAGACATCCCGGACTACAAATCATTGGCGTATGTCCCGGACCAGCCGACCCCGCTGCTCGAGCTTCCACCCGAATTCTGGGTAGCGCAGCTCATGGCAGTTTCGAGCAAGGAGTTCCTCGAGAGTTACGCGGAAGAGCACAACCTGCGAGGCCTTTCCCCCACCCGCATCGCCAGTGGCGACCGGCTGTTTTTTGTACTGATTCTTGGCATCTACGAAACCCGGGACAGGGCCAAACAGGCCATTACCAACATGCCGCCGCCGTACAACAAGCACAAGCCGCTGCTGCGCACGTTGGGATTCCTTCAGGATGCGATGCGCAAGGCCGACCAGATCACGGGAAGCTCCGACTTCTGACCGGAGCGCCAACAAGACTCTTCAGCCGCGATCGTCCAGCAGCGGTTGCATCTTCATCTGACGCTCCGCCGCCCGGCCAAACAGGCGCTGCTGTTCTTCAACTGCCTTCGGATCCGGTTCCCACGAACCGCGGCTGTCGCGCAGGCCGCCATCCATCACCACATAGCTGCCCGACATGAAGGCACCATCGGGCCCCGCCATGAAGTTCACCAGGCCCGCGATGTCATCGGGTTGACCCACCCGCCCCACCGGCGTGCGCGTTTCAAGAGAACTGCGTATCGCACCCAGGGGTTCACCGGCGAGCCCCGCCGCGAGCGGCGTTTCAATCACACCCGGGCCGATGGCGTTAACGGTAATGCGGTGCGGTCCGAGGTCCTGGGCCCAACCCCGCACCATCATGGCAACCCCTACCTTGGTGGCCGAGTACGCCCACATCGTCCCGCTGGTATTCAGAGCGGCGAGGGACGAAATACAAACAATCCGGCCGCCATTGCCAAGCCGTGCCATCTGTTGCGCAGCAGCCTGCACGGTGAGGAATACACCGGTGAGGTTGACATCGATCTGGTCCTGCCAGTCTTTGGGCGACATGTCGAGAACCGAGCCACTCCGACCAATACCAGCGTTGGCGACGGCGATATCCAGACGTCCGAAACGATTCACACAATCCCGCGCTGCCGTCTGGATCTGCATGTGAGAGGCAACGTTGGCTTTCAGTACCAATGCCTGACGGCCCAGTTGAGTGACCAGATCCGCTGTCATACGCGCACCATCCTGGTCGATATCGGGAATGCAGATATCCGCTCCCTCTCGCGCCAGACGCAGTGCGATGCCGCGCCCGATACCCGATCCAGCGCCGGTAATGAATGCGACCTTGCCGATCAACTGGCTCATGTCATGGCCTCCCGCCGTTTGTTGATGCGCCGATCATACAGAGCCTCCAGTGGGAACAGCACCAGTGCGGTCCAGATACAGGCGAAGGTGATGAGCTGTCCTTCTCGAAGCGGCTCGTGATACACGACTAAAGCGAGGATCAGCGCGAGCGTTGGTGACAGATACTGAATGAACCCGAGCAACGTCAGCGGCACACGAATTGCCGCTGCGGCAAACGCAAGCAGAGGCAGTACTGTCACCAGCCCACCAACACCAAGCAGCGCCCATTGTCCTGGACTGTAGGCAGAGAGTGGGTTGTCGAGCCCGCCGTACAGGTAACCCATCCAGGCGATGGCGAGCGGCAGTAGGATCAGCGTCTCCGCCGCCAGACCCGGCAGTGAGGGAATCGCCAGCATTTTCCGTACCAGACCATAGAGACCGAAACTGAATGCAAGTGACAAGGCTACCCACGGGAAGCGGTCAAAGCCGAGGGTCTCGTGTACGACCCCTGCGGCGGCGATCAGCAAGGCCAGCCACTGCAGCCGTGTCGGCTTTTCCGCCAATATGAAAACTCCGAGCAATACCGTGACAAGTGGATTGATGTAGTAGCCGAGGCTCGTTTCGATCATGTAGCCGTTGAAAAGGCCCCACACGAAGGTAAGCCAGTTGACCGACAGCAGCATCGACGAAACGACGAGCCCGACCCATTGGTGCTTGGTGAGACTGAGAAATGCGTCCAGCTGGCGCATCACGACCAACAGAACATCGAGCAGCAGCACCGACCAGACGATCCGGTGCGCCAGAACTTCGCTCGCATCTGCATACCGCACCGCCATGAAATAGATCGGCACCAAACCGCAGATGCTGTAAGCAATCAACGCATAGACGATGTCACTGCGTTCTTCAGCAGTCATGGTCGAAGGGCCGGCCTGGTATCAGGGTCAGTTCAGAACGTGTCCTTGAGACGACGGGTTTCACCAAAGACCTCCCACAGCGGCGCGCCTTCCTTGCCGACCTGCTTCTGCAGATCAGCGCTGGCAGCACGTAGGAACGGATTGGTGGCTTTCTCCCGGGCGAGCGTTGTCGGCACCGTGGGTTTGCCTGCGGCACGTAGTGCATCGATTTCATTCCGGCGCGCCAGAAGCAGCTCGTTATTGGGTTCCACCGTCACGGCGAATTTCGCATTCGACTGTGTGTACTCGTGCGCGCAGTAGAGAACCGTTTCATCAGGCAGGGCCATGAGTTTGGAGAGGCTCTGCCACATCATCTGTGGCGTACCTTCGAAGAGGCGGCCACAACCCAGCACAAAAAGCGTGTCGCCCACGAACGCAACGCCTTCGCGAGGGAAGTGGAAGGCAATATGGCCAGTGGTATGCCCCGGCACTTCGATGACCACCGCCTGGGTTTCACCGAAGCGGAACATCTCCCCTTCTTTCAACGCCACGTCGATACCCGGGATTCGCTCCCGGTCGATGGCCGCGCCTACCACGGTGCAGTTCCAACGTGCCTTCAGCGCCTGATTGCCACCGGCATGGTCAAAGTGATGATGGGTGTTCAGGATATGGGTAAGGCGCCAGCCTTTTTTTTCAAGCTCCGCATTGATCGCTGCATCTTCCGGCGTATCGATGGAAGCCGTGAATCCGGACTCCGGTTCGCGGATGAGGTACCCATAATTGTCCGAGAGACAGGGGAACTGAAGGATTTCCAGTGCCATGTCAGCCTCCTTGGGGCGGCGCAGATTCAAGTGGAACGAAGAGGCAACTGCGCGGCTCACCGCCCACATTGCGGGACTTGTGACCACGACCCGTCGTGTCTTCGGCGAGCAGGATCGATCCAGGCCCCATGCGGCGCACCGTACCATCGCCGATCTCGATATCCACACTGCCGGTCAGGTTCACTACAAACTGCCGACGCGGCGCAGTGTGAAAGTCGAGGTCGTAGCTGCCGGACACTTCGCGGAACATCACCCCTTTGCCCTGCCACAGATCAGAGATCCGGCCCATGGGACCCATGTCCTTCAGGTCCACGGCGACGTCTTCGAAATGACTTTCGCCATCCGCACCGGTATAGATTCGAACGATGTTCACGTGTTGCTCCTGTTACCCCAACAAACACCGCGCCGCAGAACAAGTCTGGCGAGTCGAGGGCCAGAAACTAAACACCTGGAAGATACCTGTCCATAATCAAAAAAAGATCATAAAAAGATCACGTAAAGTTCATGAATCCATCTGCCCGTTGGTTTGACCGGATCTGATATCTGCAGAGTTTCCTGCGCGGATTCATTCTGCTCTACCCAGTGGCTGCCATCTGGATATTGGCAGGTGGCCTGTCCCCGGCCGAGCTCAGCCTGCTGTTCATCGTCTGGTCCGGTTCGGCCATGGCCTTTGAAGTACCTTCGGGTGTACTCGCAGACCGATTTCCACGGCCTCACATCATGGCCGTCGCGTTCTCCCTCAAAGCACTCGGGTTCTCGATCTGGTGGGTGTTTCCGGAGTTTGCCGGATACGCCGCCGGGTTCGTCCTCTGGGCCCTCGCAGGTGCACTCCTCACCGGAGCCTGTGAGAGCTTCCTCTTCGGAAGCCTGCAGGCGCAGCACCGGACAGACGCTTTCGAAACCGTGTACGGTCGGGGCGATGCCAGCGAGCTCACCGGCATTCTGCTTGCGCTGGGGCTCGGGGGTTACCTTGCAGAAAACGGTCGTGACACCGTGTACTTCCTGTCCTTCTCCGTTCCACTGCTGACAGCGGTACTCTACTCAGCCTGATGCATGAACCCCGCAAATCCAGCGCCGTAATCAGCGTCCGCACACCTTTTATCGACACGCTTCGGCAAGGCGTCAATACGGCACTCGCATCTAGACTGATCCTGCTGATCATCGCGACCTTCGCTGCTCTCCACCTGGTTCCAGAGGCACTCGACGAATATTTCGCACCGCTCCTCAATGAATTGCCGAATCTGACCCTCTCGACCATCGGATTGGTGCTCGCAGCCTTCACCACAGCCATCATCGCGGGCAGCCTGCTCGCTGATCGTTTTGCGGCTGGTGGATTGAGAACGGTACTCGCCATCTACGCCTTGGCAGGATGTGTGCTGCTCTTTCCGGCTTCTGCTCCCACCTAGCTGGCGATCATCTGCATCCTCACAATGAACTTCCTGCATGGGATGGGCACGGTGATCCTGCAGGGTGCCTTGCAGCGCTCGATTACTGGTGAGGCGCGATCGACTGTGACGTCCCTGGCCAGCTTCACCCAAAATCTGGCTGCACTGCCCTTCTATGGCCTCTTCAGTTGGTACGCAACCAGCCACGGATTCACTTCCGCCCTTACAATGACCAATGTATTTACTGTCATCGCGGCGCTCCTGCTGTGGACGCTATTAGTATTGATGGTTACGGGCACTTCAGCGAGACATCAGGAGTCAGAGGAATGAACAAAACCGGAAACACCGTTCTCGACTACATCCTCGAGCTCATCAATCTCGAACGGATTGAAGAGAACCTTTTCCGCGGTCAGAACCACAATACTGAACACGTGTTCGGTGGCCAGGTGCTGGCGCAGGCCATCGTCGCCGTATTTCGAACCATCCAGCCGGATCAGCACCTGCACTCCATTCATTCCTACTTTCTCCGTGCCGGAGACTGGAAGGTGCCGATCCTCTATGAGGTGGATCGCATTCGGGACGGTCGCTCTTTCTCCACCCGCCGCGTGGTTGCCGTGCAGCACGGCAAGGCGATCTTTCATCTCTCTTCGAGCTGGCACAAACAGGAAGAAGGTCTGCTGCATTCGATACCCATGCCTAACGTATTGCCACCCCACTGTCTGCGCAGCGACAGGGAGTTGTATCAGGAGTTGGCCCAGGAACGACCTGATGTGCTGCGTTACGCGTTCCGCTTCGAGGCAATCGATTCACGGCAGGTCGAGAATCTGCTGATGGCGAACGAAGATCCGCATCCGCCTCTGAAACACACCTGGCTCAAGACTCGCGAGCCGTTGCCGCACAACGAAGAAGTCCATCTCGCCATGCTCGCCTACATGTCGGATCTCGACTTCATGAGCACATCGATGCTCCCCCATGGCGGCAAACGTCTGCGCGACCAGATCTATGGCGCGAGTCTCGACCACGCCATCTGGTTCCATCGTCCATTCCGGGCAGATGAATGGTTGTTGTTCGCGAAGACGTCGCCAAGTGCGCGGGGTGCACGCGGATTTGTGCGGGGACAGTTCTATACCGAGTCCGGTGACCTGGTAGCCACCGCTGCACAGGAGTGCCTCATCCGTCCGGTGAGTCCTGTTGCCACGGCTTGGTGATCGGCAGTGTCGACGACTCCGCGCAGCCGAAGTCGTCGATCAGGTGATGACGCAATGAAAGGCCAGCGCTCGAATCGCTGACAGCCCTGCAGCAGATCGAATTCGTTCAGAGCGTCTTGAGAATCTCTTCCGCTTTGCTGACGTCAAGCTTACCAGGGGCTTCCACAGCGAGCTTTTTGACCACGCCGTTCACCACCACCATCGCATAACGCTGGCTGCGCTTGCCAAGACCAAACCCGGAGCCGTCCATTTCCAGACCGACAGCCTGAGTAAAGGCGCCATTGCCATCACCCACCATCAGGAGATTCTCGGCATTCTTGTCCTTGCCCCACGCATCCATCACGAACGCATCGTTGACGGACAGACAAACGATACTGTCGACACCCTTGGCCTTGATGTTGTCGGCCTGCACCACATAACCCGGCAGGTGCGCCATCGAGCAGGTCGGCGTGAATGCGCCAGGCACCGCGAACAAAACCACCTTCTTGTTGTCGAAGAGTTCTGCAGTGGTCACGGCGGCGGGCTTGCCATCCTTCATCATGTGCAGAGTTGCAGCGGGAATCTTGTCGCCTTCTTTGATCGCCATGGTTGTTGTCCTTCTGTTACCGGGAACCGGTGTTGGGTGACCAGCCCGGCATTGTCTGGATTCCGCCTGACCCGGTCAATCAAAGGCGAATTGTGAAGCGGCGCACAGAAGAAGTTCTCCTTGATTCTGAGGTACTTGCGACCTGCCGCTCAGGTTGCGCCGGAAGGGGACGAGAAACGATACTTCCATCCGGCAGGACGCCCCCTACAGGGTTAAAACTTCAGAGCGGCTACACCTATTAAATGGACGGGCTGGGATCAACCTTCATGGCGATGAGTTCGCGGGGACTGACGCTTGCCTTGAGCTTGCTCTTCGGCGCATGCGGCGAAGACACACCCCAAGGACGCCTCGCGCCCCAGATTTCGCCGATGATGCTCGTCCAGTCCGGCGCCGCCGAGCCTCCGGATCCGGAATTTGCCGCCATCGAACTGCCGCGCCGTACCGAACCGATTCCGGAAATCCCGGATGCAGTCGACCAGGAGGAAGCTGAAGCCGGTCTCGGCCCACTCGAGATCACTTCATCAAGTCTCTTGGCCGCTGTACTCTCGCGGGATGAATTTGATTCGCGTGTCCTGAGTGAAGGTCTGGACGTCGCCACGGATGAAACCCGTCAGATCTCAACTGATTCAAAACCTACTTTGCCGGTTACCTTGCCTGAACCCCGAGAAGATCTGCCGGAGTTTGTCATCGGTGAATTTCTCGGTGAACCTTTCGTGCGCGGGACGCTGTCGCAACGCATGTGGCAGGCCGGCACGGATTTTCACGGCACGGAAATTCCGACGCCGGTACTGGTCGCCACCGGTACCGAAGACGGGCCAACCCTGTGTCTCACCGCCGCCATACACGGCGATGAACTCAACGGCATCAAGGCCGTACATCGCATTATGTACGACACGGATCCGGCCAAGCTAAAAGGCAAGATCATCGGTGTGCCTATCGTCAACCTGCAGGGATTCCAGCGGCAATCGCGTTACCTTCCAGACCGCCGCGATTTGAACCGGTTTTTCCCTGGCAATCAGCGTGGCAGTGCCGCCGCGCGAATGGCGTTTGGATTTTTTCGTGAAGTCATCCTGCACTGTGATGCGCTGGTGGACTTACACACCGGTTCTTTTCACCGCACCAACCTGCCGCAGATCCGTGGCAATCTGAAAGACGAAGCGGTGCTCAAGCTGACCCGCTACTTCGGCTCCATCGTGGTCATGCATGGCACCGGTGCCCGAGGCACACTGCGCCACGCCGCCACCTCAGCAGGCATTCCAGCAGTCACGCTCGAAGCGGGAGAACCACTACGTGTGGACGATGATGCGGTTGAAGAATCGGTGCGTGCCATCAATTCGCTGATCCATGCCCTTGGCATGATGCGCAAGCGAACCCGTTCCGGTACGCCAGATCCCGTTTACTACACCAGTACCTGGCTGCGCGCAGACAGCGGCGGCATCCTCTCGAGCGTCGTGCGGCTTGGCCGCAAGGTTGAACAGAACGAGTTGCTTGGCACGGTAACCGACCCCATCACCAACAAGGTCGGCGAAGTCCGGGCGAAACGAGAAGGTCGCATCCTCGGCATGGCCGTGAATCAGTTTGTCATTCCCGGATTTGCCGTCTACCACCTCGGCATCCCCGCACCGCGGGAAGATCTGCAGGTGCTGACGGCCGGTGAAGATATCCCCGATGAGGATACAGAACAGGAGCGAGCCCGCCGGCTCGACAGCATGACAACGCCGGATGAAGTCCGTGACGCACCCATGTTGCCAGTTTCGGTACCGGACGCTGAAGGGATCGAATGGGATGCTGAAGGCCGTGAACCGGTACTCTCGATCGAAGACCGCATGGACGAAACCGAGAGCAACGAATAACGCCACACCGCGCCGTCGAACCCGGACGATGAGGTTATCGCCAGGCAAACTCCGGCTGTTCGAAGTGCGCGACCCGTGTCAGCCGGTCCAGCAGGCAAACTTCACGGAACTGGTAGATGAGCGCAGCTGTCGGTGCGGCAATATGATCCTCACCCACGGGCATTCGCAGTACGGGATGCTCCGAATGGGGTGATGCCTCAAGCATCGGTGCATCACCACGGACGAACTCTGTCAGTGGAATCCGATGCACGGAAGCCACTTCATCGGGGTTGGGCGCGAGCGAACGTGTCTCCCCGGCCCACACGACAACGGGTGTGATCACGAAGCCCGAGCGAGTAACAAAGTCATCGAGCTGACCTAGTACGCTGTTTGTCGGGAGCGAAAGCCCGACTTCCTCATTCAATTCCCTCAGCGCACATTCGATGACCGTTTCACCTGCATCGAGGCGTCCGCCCGGAAAGGCCCACTGGCCCGGATGATTGCGCAGGGATTGACTGCGGCGCGTGAGCAACAATGCGGCTGCGTTGCTCCATACAGGGGAATTCGGTAGTCCAGGCAGGTCCGCACCATGCCCGGTATCAACGACCGTGATGGCGACAGCGGCCTGTCGACCCGAGGCAAGCCCGCTCGATTCATGCAGCGGGAAATCCCGCAGTCGCATATGTATTGCCTGACGAAGCTGATCATCACGTACCATGCTCGCAGCTTGCCAAACGAACGGCGGTGCCACAACGCAACTCTCCAGCGATGACTCTCCAGCGATAACGATCCAGGGACAACGCTACGGGGACGGAGTCAGCATGACGGTGTGTCCGCTACCTCACTTTACGAGTTGGTTCCCGGACAGTAACTTTCTCTGGCTTTCGAAACGGCTGCATGACCACGCGGCTCACCAAGCGCACACACTCTCAGAGGAAACCGCCCAACATGTTTAAGTCCCCCGATTTCTGGCCACCGGCTCCGGAGCTGCGGCGCCGGGAAATTTCTCTGCACTTTCGCGGCAAGGACTATCAGGGTTACCTCATCGCCCCGCCCGCATCTGCCGGGTCGCGACCGCTGGTCCTTGAGATCCACAACTATGCGGGTCTCAAATTCTTCGACGTACACCAGGCGGAATACCTCGCCCGCCTTGGCTACGTCGGACTCGCGATTGACGTCTACGGGGACATGGTGAAACCGGAGGAACGCCTCTGGTCCGACGATCAGGCGAAGCTGCGCACACACCTCAACCGCACCTTCACCGCCATGGTCACGCTGGATCATGACCATGAGTTTTTCCGCGCCATTCTGCACGCATGGCTGGAAACGGGACTCAATCAACCCGAGGTAGACCGAACCGTCTCTGCCGCCGCAATGGGCTACTGCTTCGGTGGAGTAGCGGTGCTCGAAGCGGTCCGTGGCGGCCTGGATCTTTCAGCAGTGGTGTCATTTCATGGTCTTCTACAGACCGGAGAAGACGGCAGCCCGGCGAGTGTCGGGGTGATGCGCCCACCACTCAAACCCTGCGCCAACATCTACAACACCCGCACCATCGTGCAGATCGAAAACGGTTCGGATGATCATCTCGTGCAAGTGGACAACCGCGAGCGGTTCCGCAAGGAAATGGATGACGCCGGCGTGCCCTGGGTTTTCCATAACTACGCAAAAACACCCCATGGCTTCGCGCTGCCGGCGACTCTCGGCCCGCCGGGACACCTGCACGAAGCTTCGGATCGACGATCAACGATTGCGATGCTGAATCTCCTGCGTGAGGTTTTCCCTGATGTGCAACAGAACAGCGTTGTGCGTAACGCAGCGGGTACCCTGATTCCGTTGTGATCACGGGCCGGATCAAAAGCGCTCTTTGATGTTCGCCCTTGCCGCTGTGGTCCTCTGGTCCACAGTGGCAACGGCATTCAAGATCGCCCTCGCCGCTTTCGAACCCGCGCAGCTCCTGCTCCTCGCAACGGTCACCTCGACGCTGTGTTTCGCCCTGATCAGCTTCCTCAAAGGCAGTTGGCGACTGCACCGATCCCTTTGGCTACGGGCAATGCTTCTCGGGCTCCTCAACCCCCCTGCTCTACTACCTGGTGTTGTTCGGCGCCTACGATCGTCTGCCAGCGCAGATCGCCCAACCGCTCAACTACACCTGGGTGCTGATGCTGGCGATCCTGTCCGTGCCCTTTCTCAATCAGCGCCTCGATGCGCGTGCAGTGACAGGATTGTTGGTGAGTTACACGGGGGTGGTGCTGATCCTGCTGCAGGGCGACTTCTCAAAACTACCGCCATTTGACGGTGTAGGAGTATTGCTCGCGCTCGCCAGCACGATCATTTGGGCGGGGTACTGGATCCTGAATCGTCGATCAACAGGCGAAGCGGTGCCGATGCTGATGTGGAGTTTCGCATTCGCATCCTTGCTCCTCCTCCCCATAAATGCGCTGTCAGGGTCCTCGCCAACGTCCGTCGGGATGTTGTCCTTGACCGCCGGCGTGTGGATCGGAACGGTGGAAATGGGTGTCCCTTTCCTGCTGTGGCGGCAGGCCCTAGCGCTTTCCACCAACACCGCGCGTACGGGTCAGCTGGTTTTTCTCTCGCCGTTCATCTCGATGATCTTCATTGCCACCGTACTGGGTGAAACGGTGACGATGTGGTCCGTGGGCGGTCTTGTAATCATCGTGACTGGAATACTGGTTTCTGGTCGCGGCTGAAGCTCAGGTGCCAGTAAAAACGGGTTTGCGTTTGGCGAGAAACGCCTGAATACCCTCTTTGCCATCGTTGGTGCGGGCAAGGTCTGCGATAGCTCGGGCTTCGAGTTCCATCTGGGATTCAAGGGTCTGCTCAAACGTGCCGTTCAGCAGCGTTTTCAGCGCGCCGTACGAACGGGTGGGGCCGTTGGCCAGCTCCTTGGCGAGTTTCATCGCCTCCGGAAGTACTTCAGCATCCGGCACAACGCGGTTGACGATGCCCCACTCCTGCGCTTCCGCAGATTTGAGCAACCGATTCGTCAGCATGAGTTCACGTGTACGACGATCACCGATCTTGCGTGGCATGTAGAACGTTGAACTGCCATCCGGTGAAAGTCCGGCACGGGTGTAGGCCATGGTAAAGACCGCGGATTCGGCGCAGATGGCAAGATCGCAGGCCATCACCAGGCTGAAGCCTGCACCAGCGGCGGTTCCGTTAACGGCAGCGATCACAGGCGCATTACCACGCGCCAGTCGCGACAGTCCTACATGCAGATCACCGGCCATCTCAAGGAGGAGCCGGCGCGCGTCATCACCCGCCGCCGCGAACGCACTCAGGTCGCCCCCTGCGCAAAACATCTTGCCGGCGCCGGTGATGACAATCGCGCGTACCGAGGGGTCCGATTCAAGCCGCGTGGCGACAAGTGAAATCTCCCGGGCGCAGAGCGGACTCATCGCATTCGCGGCATCCGGTCTATTGATGGTGATGGTCGCGACACCCCCTGAGGTATCGAGCTTCAGCGTCTGCAATTCCATGGAACGGTCCGATTCAGTATTGATGACCTTTTACCGCATTCCACGCTGTATCGGCAAACAGCGTTTCAACCTTCTTGGGAGACGGCGCTTCCCCGGCGAGCCAACGCCGCACATAGGACTCAATGGGGCCGCTGATCAGCGGCACATAGGCATGCAAAGGGAGCTGGGCGATTTCACCGTTGCGGGCGAACGGTGCGAAAAAATTGAATACCGCTTCGATGTACTCGCGGTGCAGTGCCTGTTTGCGTTCATTGCCTGCCGGTGAAAAGTCGATGTCACGGGCATTGAGATAACGCATCGATTTCGGCATCCGCACGCTGAACGCCACATAGGCCAGCACGACACTCCGTACCGCAGCTTCGCCACTCTTGGCGCGGCGCATGTTCTTGAGCATCGTCTGATTGAATTCTTCGATGAGCAGAAGCCAGAGTGCTTCCGCCACCCCCTCCTTGCTGCCGAAGTGATGGTAGAGGCTGCCAACGCTGCAGCCGGCCGCTTTCTGGATGTCGCCGATGGTGGCGAGTTCAACGCCGGTTGCATCAAAACAGTCGAGCGCTGCGAGCAGGATGTCGCGCTTGCGCGAAACACGCGGGGAAACCGCAGAGTTGTCTGTGGGAGGGACAGCCATGAATCCGATGATAGCCTCATCCGCCCTCACAAAGTTCAGAACATTATTCTAGAACTTCGTTCGGTACTTCCCTTAAGCTTCGTTTCACGGACTACCAGAACCAGCAGAGGGTGCCATGGATATTGATCTTTCCGCCGATGACCTCGCTTTCCAAGCTGATGTCGAGAACTTCCTCGACAGCAACGCCTACAAACCTGGCACCGACTACATGGCCTGGCGATCGGGCTGGTTCGCCAAGGCCGGCGAGAAGGGTGGCTGGGATGTGCCCAAGTGGCCCGTTGATTTTGGCGGCCCAGGCTGGACGCCAACACAGCACTTCATCTGGCAGAAAGCGACCGCCACCCGGCAGACGCCTCTCGATCTGCCATTCGGGCCGGTGATGCTGGCGCCGATGCTCATGCAGTACGGCACGAAGGAGCAGCAGGAGCGATTCCTGCCGGATATCCGCGCGCGCCGGGTGAACTGGTGCCAGGGCTACTCCGAACCGGGCGCCGGGTCCGACCTTGCTAATCTCAAGACCAGCGCGGAACTGTCCGCCGATGGGACGCACTACACCGTCAACGGCACCAAGATCTGGACCACTGCCGCGCACATGGCCGACTGGATGTTCTGCCTCACCAGAACCTCCTCGTCAGGAAAGAAACAGGATGGCATCACCTTTCTGCTGTTCCCGATGAAACAACCCGGCGTCGAAGTAAAACCCATCATCACGCTCGGCGGCGCCCATACCGTGAACATGGTACACATCACCGATGTGAAAGTGCCCGTTGAAAACCGCATCGGCCAGGAAGGCAAAGGCTGGAGTGTGGCCAAGGGCCTGCTGCAGCATGAACGCACCGGCATCGCTGGCATTTCCAACTCCATCGTTGCCCTGGAGAAACTCAAGGCACGGGCCGAAGGCGTCAAAAAAGGCACCGGTACCCTGCTCGACGAACCAGGTCTTCGTACCAAGATTGCCGAACTCGAGATCGATCTGATGGCCGCCGAATACACCGAATTGCGGAGCCTCGCCGCTGCTGCGTCGGGCCAGGCACCGGGGCCTGCATCTTCGATCCTCAAACTCAAGGGCACCGATATCCAACAGCGAATTCAGAAACTCACCATGCAGGCCGGTGGCCTGTTCGCCGCCGCCTGGGGCGGCAAAAAGCATGGCCCGTCATTCGCTCGTGACGGCATGTCCGGCTACCTCGCGAGCCGCGCTTACACCATCTACGGTGGTGCGAGCGAAGTGCAGAAGGATGTCATCGCCAAAAATGTGCTTGGCATCGCCGGAAAAAAAGGCAAGTCGGACTGATCCGGTAACCCGCAGCACACATCAGCCGTTAGCACCTATCCCACATCAGGCACAGGTAGACCCACACCATGAATTTCGACCTGACCGAAGAACAACAGATCATAGTCGACAACGTGCAACGCTTTGTTGACGAGAACTACAGCCTCGACAAGCGTCAGGGCTACATCAGCGGCAAGAACGGTTTTGCTGCTGCCAACTGGCAGAAAATGGCGGAACTCGGCTGGTTAAGCCTGCCATTTGCAGAAGCAGATGGCGGATTTGGCGGCAGCCAGATCGATACCATGCTGGTGATGGAACAGTTCGGGCGCGGTCTTGTGGTTGAACCGTTCCTCGCTTCCATCGTACTCGGTGCCGGCGCAGTTAAGCGCGGCGGTTCTGTCGAACTCAAGGCGGAGCTCCTGCCTGCGGTGATCGATGGCAGCGCCCAGCTGGCCCTCGCTTACGCCGAGGAGCAATCCCGTTTTGACCTCGCCGACATACACACCCGGGTAGAAGACAAGGGAGATCACTTCCACATCAACGGCCAGAAGTCGATGGTCATACATGGCGGTTCGGCGACCCATCTCGTCGTCTCCGTCCGCACCGCCGGTGCGCAGGACAGTACAGCTGGTATCACCCTGGTGCTGGTCGATGCTGCGAGTGACGGTGTGAGTCGCGCGGCATTCCCGACGGTCGATGGTCTGCAGGCGGCAGAGGTTACCTTCAAGGACGTCAAGGTCGCCAAGAACCGGATTCTTGGTTCGATCGGCGATGCCTACGGCCTCCTCTGTGAAGTGATCAACGACGGCATCCTCGCCATCAGCGCCGAGGCAGTCGGTGCGATGGAAATGCTGTACAAGGACACCATCGAATACACTCAGCAGCGCATCCAGTTCGACCATCCACTGTCTGACTTCCAGGTTCTTCAACACCGCATGGTGGAGATGTTCATGGAGTATGAGCAGTGCAAATCCATGCTGCTTCGCGCCACCATGGAAGTTGCAGCTGCAGGTAACAAGGCCCAGCGCACCGTACACGCCCTGAAAGCGTTGATCGGAAAACAGGCCATCTTCGTTGGTGAAAGTGCGGTGCAGCTGCATGGCGGTATGGGCATGACGGAAGAACTGCGCATCGGTCACTACTTCAAGCGCCTGCTGGTGATCGATGCGATGTTCGGTAACAGCGACCATCACCTGTATCAGTTCAGCGCCTGAGAGTCCTGTGCTCGATCCTCTCCGACTAAGAGCCGTTACCGGACCAAGATCCTGATCTGAGGGAGTTTCCCCCGCTGTTGCGCCCTGTGGCACAGTAGCGCGACTACATGGGGATCGCGCAGGGAGGAGTCATGCAGCTCAAAGACCGTATCGTTCTCATCACCGGCGGTGCTCGCGGCATCGGCCGTGGGATCGCACAGGCCTGCCTCGAAGCTGGTGCCAGGGTGATGATCGCCGATCTGCCGGCGCGCGATGCCGACTGGCGTTACAAGCTGGCCGGCAGCGAAGAACTGGCGCGTACCGTCACGGAGCTCTCGCCGCTCGGCACCATCCAGAGCACCACAGTGAACGTCACCGACGGACAGAGCTGCGACGAAGCCGTGAAAGCCACGGTGGTAGCCTTCGGCGGCGTTGACGTTCTTGTCAACAACGCCGGGGTGGTGGATTCAGGCGCCATCTCGAACTTCTCTGAAGCCCAGTGGGATCGAATCTTTGCCGTCAACACCAAAGGCATCTTTCTGATGTCGAAGGCTGCCTTGCCCACACTCAAATTGTCCAAACACGCAACGATCATCAATACCGCATCCATTGCCGGCAAACAGGGTTACGCCAACATGTCGGCCTACTGCGGATCTAAGTTCGCCGCCATTGGCATCACCCAGTCCCTTGCGAACGAACTGGCCGCAGATGGCATCCGGGTGAATGCCATCTGTCCGGGCATGGTCGGTACCGCCATGTGGCTGGATCATCTGTTGCCGACCAACACGACCGACAACGCCGGCAAGGACGCGGACTTTGAAGCCCTGATGCGGCGCATGATTCCCCTGGGCCGCCCGCAAACACCCGCCGACATGGGCCAGGCCGTGGTTTATCTCGCGAGCGCGCCCAACGTCACCGGCATCGCCCTGTCGGTGGCCGGCGGTTACGAGATGGCGTGATGCGCATCTTCCGCGACCCGCTGGTCGTCTTTCTGCTGATGGGCGCGCTGCTTCTGATGGCCAGCAGCTGGTACGAAGGGGATGCCAAAGACAGCCGCATCATCATCGATGATGCCGAAATGAACCGCCTCTCCGATCAATGGCAGATGCAGATGCGCAGGCTACCGACTGACGAGGAAATGGAGGGGCTTCTCGACAGTTTCATCCGTGAAGAGATCTACTACCGTGAGGCCATGCGGATGGGTCTCGACGCCGATGATACCATCGTGCGGCGCCGGCTCGTGCAGAAACTCACCTTTCTGACTGAAGATATCGCGACTGCCAAGGCACCGGACGAAGCCGGCCTGCGTGATTTCTACGCGGCGCACCCGGACAACTATACCCAGCCGCCACGCATCAGTTTCGTTCACCGCTACTTCAGCGTGGATCGCCGTTCAACGGCCGAGGCTGATGCGCAGACCGCGTTGACCGATGAATCACTCGCCGACGATCCCTTTATGCTGCAAAAAAGTTATGCCCAGCGTTCCGAGCGGGAAATCGGCGATCTGTTCGGACGACCTTTTGCGGCTGAACTGTTCGCGCTCGAACCCCCTTCTGAAGGAACAGGCTGGCTTGGTCCCATCCGCTCCGCCTACGGCTGGCACGTGGTCCGGATAGGAGAAAGACTGGACACTGAGTTGCAACCCTTCGCTGTAGTCCGCGAACGGATCATTGCCGATTGGCAGATGCAGGCCCGCAAAGCCGCCAACGATGCCTACTTCGAATCTTTGAAATCCCGTTACACCATCAAGCTTTCAACACCGTGATGCGACGGCTTCTGTGGTGCATGGTGCTGGCAGTGGGCGTGGCTAGCTTGCTCGACCACACGGAAACTACAGCGCATGAGGTGAGGCCGGCGTTTCTGCAGCTCGCTGAAAAAGAGGATCGCAGCTGGACGATGCTCTGGAAACAACCGGTTCTGGAAGGCAGGCAGTTGCCCCTCTCTCCGGTTTTCGAGCCCGCTTGCGAAGCGGTTGCCGCAGGACCCGAGGAGTTCACGGGTACCGCGCGCCTGGCGAGATTCACACTGGCTTGCGATCCCTCCACCACCGTTCTCACCATCCAGGGACTGAGTGCAACACTCACCGACGTCATGGTGCGCATCGATCGAGAGGATGGCAGCACAGTCAATCATCTGCTTCGTCCGGAACGGCCATCCGTGGATCTTGCTGACCCCACGCCTGCCGCATCCGCCTACCTGTGGCTCGGTATCGAGCATCTTCTGTTCGGCATCGACCACGTGCTCTTCGTCATCGGTCTCGTACTGTTCATTCCCGGTCGCCTCGACCTGATCAAGACGATCACCGCATTCACGCTGGCCCACAGTGTGACCCTGGCACTTTCAGTTCTCGAACTTGTGACGGTGCCGCAAGCACCAGTGGAAGCCATCATCGCCTTATCGATACTTTTCCTCGCCAGGGAGCTAGTGATCGAACCGGGGCGACGCTCGCTCCTGACCACGGCACGGCCCTGGATCATGGCGCTTCTCTTCGGGCTGTTGCACGGCCTCGGGTTTGCAGGCGTGCTATCCGAAATCGGCCTGCCCCGTGATCAACTGGCGATGTCGTTACTGCTCTTCAATGTGGGGATCGAAGCGGGCCAACTCATCGTGATCGCGGTGATGCTGGCCTTGTTGTGGCTACAACAGCGCTTCAGCCAGTCACATACGCCTGAGCTGGCTTACAGCTGGATCATGGGCAGCGTCGCCGGCATGTGGACACTGGATCGGGTGTTCGCGGTCATCGTTTGATTGATCAGCGACCTGCAGCGTGAGGTCACCTGGTTTTCGGATCGTCCCGGTTATTTCACTCGCACCCGGAATCGCAGTGAAAACGTCCGCCCTACCGGACGCATGCGTTCATCAAACTCAACACGCAGCGTCCGCACGCCCGGATCCCAGGCGCCGTTCGGCACCACGGGGAGTCCCGACGCATCAAGAAAGACCACATCGTCCAGCGCATCGGCAAGACTGACGAACTGCATCGAGAGGCCCGAGGCTGGTGCACCATTCACAAACTGCACCGATGACTCGTTGCCATCAAAGTCTCCTGACTAAACTCAACGTCTGCAGGCAGGGTGTCGTCGATGGTCAGCATACCTTCATCCGTTCCGCCTGTTCCCGAGTTGGTGACGTTGATCGCATAGATTGCTGTCGCCCCGGGAATCAACTTCGCATTGACGGCATCGTGCGGATCAGCTTCAGCCTGTACGGACTTCACCACCGTGAGATTGGCCTGCGGGCAGATATGTCTCTGCAAAGGCAGCTGCGCAACTTCGGCGGGGCTGAGTGCCCGCTGCCACAGGTTCACTTCATCGATATCACCCGTGAAGGGACTGGTTGTGCCGGTGTTTGATGGGTGTCGCGCCCCACCGCCCACAGCGCCGAAGGATTGACCAAAGGACCGCTGGTAACGGCTGATATCGCGATCTGAAAACCGTTGCGATACAAACGTCAAACCGTTCCGTCATATACCGCCGCCAGATGCACCCAGGAATTGAGATCGCCAACCAGCACTGCAGCGCCGATGGTTATCGCGCTTGAACCACGTCTCTGCCGCAGTTCATAACGGCCCGCACGTGTGAACGGCGCAAGCTCCAACCGGCTGCTTCCGCTGCCCGCCTGACCGCGCACAATCACCAGCTGTTCAGCCGAGGAAATCAATCGGTGCCGGATCCACGCAGACATGGTGAGCCGGTTGGGTGGATAGGCCACATCGAATCCGGCGGGGCTACCGAGAAGCACCCGGTCATTCACGCCGTCGAAACGGCCGAAGCTGCAGGTTCCAGAGGCGCCTGAAAGGGCCGGCTGCGCCTGCCCGGTAGAGACGCCGCCGGATGCAGTGCCACCTGAACCAGGAGTGGCGCTGTTGATGACCTCTCCGTTGATACCCGTCCACTCATATTCATCGAACCGCCATTCCATGCGCGGGATCTGGATGATTGGAACGACGTGGTCTTCCACCTCACCGTTCGGCCAATACCCGAGTGGGCCGAGCGTGCCGCCGGTATTGTTGGTCGTGTACCGCAAGCACACCGTGCTGTTGCCGGTCGAACCCACAAATGGCAACACGAAGGAAAGGTTGTTGCTGCCGGCTACAACAGCACTATCGGTAAGGATACGATCTGCCGCTTGGAAAACACCGTCACGCCCGACATCCACCCATACATTGAGGAACCCCGGCGTACTGGCCTGAACCACCAGAACGTTGCTGTCGCCGAGGCTCCATGTGGAGCCTGAGAGCAGTCCATCCTCGTCATCTACGCTGGTAAGGTCATCTGTATTGGCGTTCACTCCAGGTACGCCATCTGTCTCGCGATCGATCTGCGCACCAAGCCGGGCTGTAGTGACCACATGAGCCGGACCATTGTTGGTAGCAAGCACACCATAGGTTGATGCAGCATCACCGTAGTCACAATCAACCTGTAACCACACTGCATCAACCAGGTTGCCGACCGAACCTCCCGAAGGCCACGAAAAGGTCAGCCTGAGTTCGAACCGGGTGGTGCTCTGACCCGAAGGCACGACATACGAACCGGAGATCACCCGCTAGGCTCTGTCGGTGGTTACTGTCTGCTGAACAACGGTGAAAGAGGTACTGCCCATGCGCACCTCAAGTGTGTCGTTACCATCTCGACCACGGTGTGCAAAACTCCAGCGTATGGTCGATCCGGGAACGGAGTTCACGTCCTGGTAGATCGAGTGCATTGACGCCGCCTGGACTTCGGTGAACTGATTCCCTTCGTACGCGGTGACGCCACTGGTGACCGATTGCCACAGCTCGATCAGGCCAGCGGGTGAGGTGGTACGCCAACCCGGCACATTCGTTTGCAGATAGAGCTTGACGCTGGGATAAGTCTCGACAGCAGGCGGACTTGATCCGCTGACCAGCGGCAGTTCAAAACCCGCGTTGACAGGGAGAGAGTGATCTTCGCACTGACCGGCCCAGGCGGCAGGGTGAATCAGAATCAGACCCAATCCGATGAGCAGCCGAGCGAAGAACCAGACCGAGCTCAAAGACCTCTGATCGATTCGTTCCTGCGAATCGATCAAGTCGGCAGACACCGCCTGACCAGCATGTTCTCCGGGTTTCACGCGCAGAAAATCCCGGTCTGTGCGGAGACATGCGTGGGACAAAGCGTCACCTGAAATCCTTTGGGCAGCGACAGCATGGAGCGGGTCGGTTTTTTGACACGGCGATTCTGTCAGAGCACCGATCCCGTCAAGAATTCATCACCGGTGGATGTGATCGGGATGCCTCGAACCTGAGACGTGACTCACAAACCGCCAGCTCCACCGCGCAAACCGACACTCACTGGCGTTCCACCCAAGCCGGGGCTGCAATCACGAACGGTTGACGGGCTGCTTTTTCAGCAGCCCGCTAACGAACCAACTCAAGGGAACAACTCAAGGGAACAAACGCACCGGGACGTCGCCGCGAAACACCTGCGGTTCCTGGCCGGTTCACGTTGGTGGCCGTGATCAACGCAGCCTTCGAATCTCGACGGTCCGACGCTTTCGCGCAGACGGTTCGTGATCCCGGTCCGGTCTGCACTGTGACCCTCTGCAGTATCTGCTGAGTCGATCCTCAAGCACGCATCACGTCCGCCACTCCGATGACACCGGTCACCCTTTAACTGCAGTTCCCCTGAGAAAATTCCGGCACTGCATTTCCAGGGAAGGTCATGGCTCCACCTGCTCCAGTTGCGCAACTTCGCCACTCCGCCGCCATCGCAGCACACCTGCCAAGCGCAGCCGACAGCCGCGACCAGAAGCTTCTGCGGCAATTCGCTGCGCTCTTCTGGTCCAAATCACCGGAATCTGAACAGTTGGGCCGCTCCGCGGAAGATGACCTCCTCCTGTCCATGGACTGTTACCGGCGGCTCAATGATCGCAAGCCGACAGAAATCGAGGTGAGCGTCGACAATCCTGATCTCCGTCGAGACGGTTGGTCGAGTGATCGCACCGTCATCCGGGTGTTTGCGCCGGACATGCCCTTCGTCATCGATTCACTGCTGATGGCGCTGACCAAGGCCGGCCAGAGTACACTCTTTCTCAACAACGTGGTTTTCCACATCACGCGTGATCGAGACGGTGGTATCAGGAGTCTCGAGATCGACCGCCAAGGCAGGCCGGAATCGGGTGAGCTGGTTGCACTGGTGGAAGTGGACCGGATGGACGACGCAATGCTTGAGACGTTGCGTGACCAGATTCTGGACGCGCTCGCAGACGTTCGAGCCGCGGTCAACGATTTCCCGGCCATGCGTTGGCGTCTACTTGCTGGAATCGAGCGGCTCGAAAAGCAGGAAAGTACCGCCCCGGTGCGTGAAGCGATCGACTTCCTGCGCTGGCTCGCTGACAACCACTTCACCTTTCTCGGCTACCGGGAGTTCACCTACGGCGACGACACCATCCAGCAGGTTCCCGGTTCTGCAATGGGTATCCTGCACCACACGTGCTGGATTTGGTTTACGATTTGCCACACATTCATTCGGGACGACCCCTATGCGACGCGTACCTTCTGTTGGCTCCGTTGTGCGTCGAAGCTCTTCTTCATTGCTGCGCTCGGCCGTATGCGGTTGCCTGGCACTGGTTGGTTTGACAGCTCAAGTCCAGGCCTCTGCACCCCTCGATAACTTCGTCCTCATCGATCAGCACGGCACCGCGCAGGAGCTCTATTACCAGTCCGATGCCAGGGCGCTGATCATCGTGGCCCATGATTCGACCTGTAGTTCGAGTGCCGCTGATTTGGCACGTATCGGTGAGTTGCGCAAGCGGTTCGGTGGTGACCTCGCCCGCTTCATGCTGCTGAACAGCGATTCTGCAACCAACCGGGCCAAGCTTCGGGAATCGGCTGCTGCCAACGGTGTGGATCTGCCGGTGCTTCACGATGACAGTCAGCTGGTGTCCCGTACGCTCGGACTGAAATCGACAGGCGACACGCTGGTGATCAATCCGTCGAACTGGTCGGTTTCCTGGCAAGGGAACCTCAACGCAGCGCATGAGGGTATCGGCGCACTGGCGAAGGCCGATGCATCCGTGTCTTTGTCCGCCGCAGGCAAGAGCGCACCGTGTGCGATCCGTTATGACGAGGTTCCGGCGGGAATCACTTACACCGCCGACGCCGCGCAAATTCTTCGTGACAACTGCGCGGTGTGCCATACAACAGGTGGCATCGCACCCTGGGCCATGACGGGCTATGAGATGGTCCGCGGCTTTGCACCCATGATCAGGGAGGTGCTGCGCACCAGGCGCATGCCACCCTGGAATGCAGACCCCGAAGTGGGCCGGTTTGAACACGACAAGAGCCTCTCCCGCGAAGAGCTGCGCACTCTGGTGAGCTGGATCGAACAAGGTGCGGTCCGTGGCGAAGGCGAAGACATTCTGGCGAGCGATCCAGTCGCCTGGCAGGACTGGCCTCTCGGTAAGCCCGATCTGATCATGGAGATTCCGTCTTACGACGTGCCGGCTACCGGGATCGTTGACTACCAGTTTCCGCGCATTCCCAATCCCCTCAAGGAATCTGTTTGGGTGCGTGCTGCCACCGTTGTACCCGGTGACCGTTCCGCGGTACACCATGTGCTGATGGGCGCATCGGAGCCGGGTGTACCGATTGTGGAAGGACGCGAAAACGTCTTCGACAACTACATCATTGGTTATGCCCCCGGCAACGAGTCTGCAGAGATGCCAACAGGTACCGGCGTTTATGTCCAACCCGGAACCGAGTTCCTGTTCCAGATGCACTACACACCCTATGGCAAGGCGACGACCGACCGAACCAAGGTCGGACTGTATTTCCACAAGGAAGCGCCCAGGAACTTCCTCCGCCATACCGTTGTGATCAACCCGACGATCCAGATTCCTCCCAACGAAGCGGCTTCGGCGCAGGCGGCGTATTTTGAGTTCGACAAACCGGCGGTGATCTATTCACTGGTACCGCACGCGCACTATCGTGGCAAAGCGTCGAAGTTCGAACTGCTGTTACCGGGTGGTAGGCGCGAAACGGTGTTGAACGTGCCGCAGTACGACTTCAACTGGCAACGCACCTACGCGTTTGAAGAGCCGTTGAAGGTACCCGCAGGAGCGCGGCTCGTGCACACCACCATCTACGACAACTCCGTTAAGAACGCCCGCAATCCGGATCCGGAACGCACCGTGCCGTGGGGTCTGCAGAGCCACGATGAGATGTTGTATGGCGCAGTGAGCTTCGCCTGGGCGGGCGAAACGGCCGACAAGCCGATACACGAAAAAGGCCTCGCTGACACTTACCAGTGGGTGGGATTCCTCGACAAGAACATGGACGGCAAACTGTCCTGGCAGGAACTGCCGGAACGCATGAAGAAGCGTCTGGTGCAAGGCTTCAAGATGGTGGATGCAAATGGTGACGGTGGTCTCGACGCGCGGGAAATGTACGCGCTCAACAAGCGCCAGAACGCCCAGCGTACGCCGGAGCAACCTCGTCAGGGTTCACCAGCGGCGCGATGACGCAATTCCTGCGGAAGGTCAGGCAGGAGGTACTGGAAATCGTGCGCGTTCAAGTGAACGTCGACTGGCGCGTATCCGTCGCCGTCACCGACGGCGGCTGTCCGCGAGCGTTCCTGCCGTGATCAGCTACAGCACCCTCGGCGTGAACGACACGGACCGCAGCATCGGATTCTACGACGCCTTCTTTGCCCTGCTCGGATGCGAGAGGACCACCACCAGCCCGACCTGGACCGGTTGCCGGAAAAAGGGTGAACGATCGCTTCTGTTTCTGACGCGACATTTCAACCACGACACCGCCACATCCGGCAACGGCACCATGCTCGCCTTTCTGGCTGACGACCGATCAGCCGTCGACCGATGCCACGCCGCTGCGCTTGAACGCGACGGCGTGTGTGAAGGTCCGCCCGGAGTGCGTGAAGGCATGGACCCCGTGTTCTACGCCGCCTACGTGCGAGATCCCGACGGCAACAAGCTCTGCGTGTACGTTCGCAGGTAGCCGCGATCGGAGTCACCCTCGAATTCTGGACACTCCTCGTTTTTTTCGCGGGTTCCGGACACTCCTCGTTTTCCCCTCAACCCGTCCCCTGCCTCTGAGCATTCCAAAATCCCGACAGAAGACCTGAACAGCAACTACCTTGATGTCGCCTTCGGCGTTTCCGCGCAGCTTGGCAACAACCTAGCGGCGTTTGCACAGTACTCGACCTTGCTCGCACTCAAGGACACGAGTGCCCGTCTCTTCAGCGTGGGCATCCGCGGTTCGTTCTGACGCGTATCTGAATGCAGACGCTGGCCGCAGACGGGCGCGGCGCTTCTAACGCTTGGTCTATGTGGCGTTGCCGCTGTCGGGCGCGGCCAGAATCATCGTCTGCGCCTCGCGGTTCAGTATCCTGATGTCGAGCGCCTGGCCACCGCGGCCGAGCTCCACCCGACAGCGCATCGGCAGCTGCTGGTGCGTGATCCGCTCACCATCCAGCAGCGTGCCATTGCTGCTGCCGAGGTCTGATACAACCCAGTGACTACCTTCCGGCTCGAAGCGGGCGTGATGGCGACTCGCCACCGGATCCAGGGTACTGACCCCACACTCTACGTCACGGCCAGCGGTAAATGCTGTGGACCAGACGCGACGCTTTTCCACACCGCGATCCATCCACACGACTTCGAGGCCTTGGACCAACGTGCCAGGGGATTCGAGCAGAGCCGTATCCGCACCACGCAGCGTGTGGTGCGTCTGTCTGGCATCCGCCGGCAGATCACGCGGATCCCGCACCACGCCATCGCGGGTCACTTCGAAAAACCAGGCCAACAGCACAACCACGGGAAACAGCGCCAGCAGCCCGATTACCAGCGCTTTAATGACCCAATGCTCAACGCCGAAATTGGGCAGGAGCTCAGATGCACCCAGCGCCGCACCCCAAGCCGACACCACATAGATGCTCGCGACCCGAAAAACCTTGCGCTGCCTGAGTTCGTTGATGAAGGCACGCAAATCACGCATCGCGAGACCGTCCTGACAATCCGCCCCACACAGTGATGCTCAACGCCGATCAGAGAAGGAAGTACACGGCCACGACAACCACCACCGCGATCACCGCGCCTATGATCAGACCACTCTTTCCTCCGGCCACTGCGCCTTTGGCGCCATCCTGGCCAGGAAACCGGATCACGCACTCCACCGCACCGAACTTGATACGGTCACCCGGGTTCAGGAACCTGCTGGTGACCTTGGTGTTGTTGATGAACGTGCCATTGGTCGACAGCTGATCGACGATTTTCCAGCGGCCGCCCTGATGCACGATCTTGGCGTGAAAGTCGGATACGCCATCATCCGGAATCTGGATATCACGTTCACCGGCCTTGCCAATGGTCCATTCGCTGGCGCCCTGGCCGAGCCGGAGCGTCACCACTGAACCCGCCCGTTTTCCCGTGCCGATGTGCAGATGGGGATGATCGTCCGCTTCCGCTGCGCCAGACTGGTAGTCACCCGCCATCTTCAGCAGATCTTCGCGCGACATGATCTGTGTGGAGCCAGCAGCAGCTTTGCGTTCTTCATCTGCCCAGGCACCGGGGCGGACCGCGCCACCGGCGACCGGGGCGGCCTTGGGTTGGCCTGCTTTGTTTTCTACAGGCCTGCTTGCTTGAGGATTACCTCCTTCCGCCTTGCCTGATTCCTTTTTTGGCGCGTCTTCTTTTGGCGCTGCGGCTATCGCGGCTGCGAGTTCTTTTTGCAGATCAGCGGCGGATCGCACCATGGTGCGTTCGAGATCAGCAATCGGCCGCACGACAGTGGCACCGGAATCTTGACCACTTGTTTCTGCCGGAGCTTCGAATCTGAACCGGGTCGCATCGAATGCCACTAGGTCACCATTACGCAGGCGCTGACCACCTTTGATCCGCGTCCCGTTGACGAACGTTCCGTTCATGGAATCGAGGTCGGTCAGCAGCACGCCTTCGGCATCAATCGAAAAGCGTGCGTGCTGTCGACTGGGCTGACCTTCTTTCAGTACCAGATCGCAGCCTTCTTTGCGCCCGACCAGAAACTGATCCTTCAGCTCAACCCCGTCGCCTCCTGACTCCGGGCGCAGAATGTAACGGTTCTCCGCGCTCATGTTGTACCTCCCGCTAAACCTGTCATCCACGCGACGACCGCGGCGATGATGATCACCGCAGCAGTTGCCGCAATCCAAATCAACCGTCGGTGGGTCTGCGCTCCGGCTTCCGCCTGTTGTCGCGAGGCAGCCTCACTGAGCGCTGATAACACCGGAGTCCGGCCTCGAACCACCGTCGTCTTGTCGAAAGACGGCTTGTCGTCAGCGACTGCTGCCGACGGACCTTCGTAACACACCAGAATTGCACTGATATTGTCTCGCCCGCCCTTGTCGCACGCGGTATCAACAAGGCGGTCAACGGTGTCCTGCAGAGTGCCACCTTGCGCCAGCATCGTTGCCATCTCCGCGTCGGCGAGTTCGTCGTAGAGACCGTCACTGCAGAGAAGCAGCACATCGCCGGTTTCCAGCGGGCAGGTCACTGTATCCGGCGCTGGATCGCTATAGCCGAGCACCTGTGTCACCACATTCCTCTTGGGGTGGGTGCGGGCCTGTTCTTCCGTCAGATGTTGCCGGTCGATGAGCATCTGCATGAACGAGTGATCGCGGGTGAGCTGACGCAGCATGCCCTTACGCCAGAGATACCCGCGCGAGTCGCCAACCCAGACCATTTCACAACTGGCATCACGGATCTGCATGAGCACCGACGTCGTACCCATGCCTTTCTGCGCCTGATCGGCTGAGGCTTCACGCAACACCGCGGCATGGGCGGACAAGGTCGCATCCTGGAGTGATTGCCCCGCGACAATACCCGCCAGCATCGTATCGCGGGCGACACGGCTTGCGACTTCACCGGCAGCATGCCCTCCCACACCATCGGCGACGAGCCAAACCATTCGCTCGAGATCCTGGCCGAGCGAATCTTCGTTCAGCTGATGAACTCTGCCGGTATCTGTTGCGGTCGCCGAGCGGATCATGATTACCGCCGGTGGTTCAAAGGGTTTTCAACGCGGCGCTGCAGGCAGCGCGGAAACTGGCGGCGGAAAATTTCGAATCGTCTTCAAGCGTGGCGAAGATCTTATCCACGGCCGGCCCCACTGAATCGATGTCATTCACATAGTAGCTGAGGCTCTCGATGCCATAGAACGCCTGTTCCGCCGCGGCGAAATCATTCAGCTGTCCATCTGCTCCCTGCCGGGCGATGGCTTTACGAATGCGTTTGATTTCCGCCACGGAGAACTCGCGTTGCAGCCAGGTGCCCTTGCGAGCGCCAACCCAGGCGGAGAGTTCAGCCGCCGCTGAGCGCGTCTGTGCATAACCCGTCTGCCCGGCGATGAGCAGTTTGCGAACGAGCGCATCAAGCGCTGCGGCTTCGCTGCCACCGACCGCTTCACCAACGGACCGCAGCATCAGCATGTGGTTGTCCTGCAATCGCAAACCGCCCGGGGCGAGACCCTGCTTCAGCCGGAGACCACCCCAGCGCTGCTCCGTCATCGCGTGGTGACAGCTGTGGCAGTCGTACAGTGAAAATTCCGGCGCTATGCCGGCACTGGAAAGCAGATCACTCTGCAACATGCCGAGGTAATTCTGCGCGGCGGCAATCTGTCCCGTGAGCCACAACCCGAAGCCAACTACTGATCCTTTGCGTTTGAGGTAGTCCTCATCCACTTCGTAGTGAGCCGGCTGGTTGGCGGTAAAGGACTCGAGTTCGAAAACAAGCCGAGGATGTCCCGCACCCATGATGCGATGTGTCGTGAACTGGTCTTTCGTCCCCATGTGACAGGAAAGACAAAGGCGCGCACGTTCCGAGGAGTCTTCAGTGGGATACATGCCACGGGCGATGTTATCCGCATGGGTTACGCCGGGTTCCCGATGACTTTCCACCCAACGTTCCCCGCCGCCATGGCAGGCTTCACAGCCGACGCCGTCCGCCATCTGGAATTTGGGGCCTCGTTTGTTGGCAGGCACATTGTCCGCGTGACAGTCGAGGCAGATCTTCGCTTCATGGGCGTTTGGCAGACCAAGATTGGTCGCAATGCGTTTCGACGTGTCATTGAGCAGCGTCTGATAGGCACGGTGATGCCGGTCTTCCGTGGACCAGATGCGGTACTCATTCAGCCAGACGTTTTTACCGACCTGCGCTTCGAGTTTGCCGTGACAGACACTGGAGGCGCAGCTCGCCACACCGAGGTGGGCGTCATCGGAGATGTTGACCGCCTGCAGCGGCCCGACCCAGAAAACACCCAGCCATCCAACCATGAGCGCCGAGAGCGTCCATCTGCGTTTATCGGCGCTGCGTACTCGTCTGCCGGTTACGCCGCGTTGCCGGACTTCAGTCTCCAGAACCCCCTCCCACGCCAGCTGCAGTGGCTTCCGGACTGTCCGGAGTCGCTGCCGTAGCCGTTGGTTGAACGGCTTCGAGTTTATCGACAACGTACCACGGCATGCCATCCGCATTGAGGTACAGCTTCTTCATCTCTTCCTGGTTGAGCGGCCGTGAACCCCGTCGACCGAACACCGCCACCTGGCCTCCGGTCTCATCCACTCCCCGGTCACGTTCGAGCGGTCGCGACAGGCTGCGTGCGGGCTTGTCTGAGGGGCGTGAGGCAATCAGCTTCGGATTGGGTGCCGGTGCAAACCCGTAAAACTTCGGCTGCAGATCCGGCGAGGTGAGTTGCAGGACCTTGAGACCACCGGTGCCGTCGGCAACATAGGCAAAAAGCGATGCATTGGTGGACGCAACGATCACGTCGCTCGCATCAACAATGCTGTCCTTCACAGTGCGATAGACCCGCATCTGTTCCGGTTTCTCCACATCCACGATGACGAGTCCTTCCGCTCCTGAAGCAACATAGGCATAGGTGCGGGAAACGAAGACCCGGCGAGCGTCGTTGAGCGAAATCACATTGTCAGACACCAGCCTGGCCTGCTCCGGCCGGGTTACATCAATCACCTTGAGCCCGTCGCGGTCAGTCACGAAGACATATCGGAACTGCTGCATCGACGAAGTACCGCCATTCAACGGCACCACGCTTGCTACCACAGGTTTGAGTGGATCATTGGCATTGACGATTACCAGACCCGCATCCGCGATGATGTAGAGGTAATACCCGCCGACGCTGATATGACGCGCACCATTGAGCACGCCCCCTTCATTCCACGTGAGCGCTCGCTCGAGGAAGTTGTTGCGTGGTTCGCCGTCGGTCAGGGTGTTGATGTCCACCAGGATCAGGCCTTCCTCACGGTCCGTCACCATTGCGTAGTTGTAGATCGGATGGAACGGCTGTTCCATGTTGTCGATCCGCATCAGATCGCCGGTGTTCTTCCACGGCGCTACCGGTTGGGTGGTTGGCAGTGCCACACAGGTTGCATCCTTGGACCCGACACGCGTGTCGTGACCAAGGGGCGAGAACGGCGTCGTCACGATGCGCTGCGAAATGCCCTTGTTGGCAATATTGGCGACATCGTACACATGCAAGCCGCCATCACCTTCCGATGCAAAGACATATTCACCTCGCATCTGGATGCAGTTGACCGTTCCTTTCGCCCGGTGATTGAACGCCGTTTCCAGCACGTTGCCACGGCCTTCGTGCGCCTTGAACCAGTCAGGGTAGGCATAACGATGCAGGTAACTGCCGATCACTGCCTGCGGCTCTTCCCATTCGGTGACCTGAACGGCACTGACTTCCCCTTCACCACCCACCCAGGCGTTGTAGCCGACGAAGTTGATGAAGTTGGTTCCGAACATTAGCGTCTGCGCCATGATGGCATTGTTGTCATTGTCCTTGGACAGGTGACAGTCGCTGCACACCCGGGTCTCGGTCTTGCGCTCGGTATGGGCATAGTGCGGATTAAACGCCTGCGAGCTGAAGCCGCTTGATGCAACCGGCGGTTGCTGGATGTAGATCTTCTCGCGACTGGAGTTGGTCGAAGACAGTATCAGCGCCGACGTTGACCGGGCAGGAGCGTACTTGCCGCCCTTGTGCTCCTCGCGCTTCGCCAGCAGGAAGATCTCGTCGCGCGCCACCTGTGGGTTATAGGTTGCAAAATTGCGAGACTCACCACCTTCGTAATGATGGCGCTTCGTTTTCCAGTTGGCCTCGATCGGCAAGTGACAACCGCCACAGCTCGTCGTCCATGACTGGTGACAGGTATAACACTCCATAGTGTCATCAGAATGCGCCATGTCCGCCTTGGCGACCTGCGGACCAAAGCTCTGGTTCACCGTGTCCTTGCTCATCAGCTTGGCGCGTGCCGCCTTGGCGTTGTAGTCGGCATTGCCCGGTGTAACCGTGTCCTTGACCAGCGACATCTCCCATTCGAGCTTCGGATCCATCACCGATCGCTGGATGAGCTTGTCACCTACCCATTCAAACCGGCGTCGCCCGTCCGGCGTACGCAGCACTTCCATCTCAAGCCCGCCGCCGAGCGCTGCCGGACCCGACGTGAACAGGTTCGGGTAGTCCGTCGCGGTGCCGTGGCAATCCTTGCAACCGATCTCTACAGCGGCCGCCACTTCAGAGTAGATGTAGCCGTTGCCGTGGTTGTCATTGGAGAAGTGACAATCCACGCAGTGCATGCCCACATCCACGTGGATGGATGACATGTGCACGGCCTTCTGGAACTTCTCGGGGTCATCGTCGCCGACGATGTTGTCGCTAGCGTCCAGCAGGTTGCCCTTGCGGTCACGCTTGTAGATGGCGCGGAAGTTCCAGCCATGACCGTGATAATCCGCAAAGGTGGTGTCTTTCGTCTGGTCGTTCAGTTCCGAGACTTTTTTCAGGAACTCCACATCCGCCCACTTGCCGCGCGCGGCCGCTGCTTCAGGGTTCCGGTCATTGACCTTGCGTTGCTCCTTCATGGTCGGATAGACCTGCTTCTCTGGCCACATGAGCGGCGCATCCGACTCATAGTCCCACATGGTGTAACCGAGGAAGGTGTTCATGAACATGTTGGGCTGGTGCATGTGACAGATCATGCACTGGCTCGACGGCACCGAACGTGTAAACTCGTGCCGGATCGGATGCCCTGAAACATCCTTGGGAATCGTTGGGTCCTTCGTCTGCGACATCCCTTCGTGGCCATACTTCGCGAAAAGGCCAGAGTGCCGCGGATCCCGGTCGTTGGCGTACACCACATGACACGATGCGCAGCCGGAGTGGCGGTAGTCGCCGGGCTGTTCGTTTGTACCCATGAACCACAGCAGCGGGTCGTTCAAACGTGTCTTGGTGATGTTGATCACCGGAACTGCAATCCGGGCTCCGGTTGCGTTACCCCGATTCGACTGGCGAATGTCCGGCTTGCCAGGATCCTCGATGCGCTGCATCAATCCGAGCGCATTGGGAATGCCGGTCTCGGGAAACAGGTTGGTGATATTCCTTCCGCCCCGTTCGAAGACGCGGAACACGTCACCCGCGTAGATGGTCTCCCACGCCGGCAGCGGATAGAGGATCGGGCGAATGCCACGTCGCTCCGCTTCCTTGAGCAGCTCTTTAGAAATCTCCGGCCCCTTGATGGCGGCAGGTTTGCCATCCTTGGTGTACGACTCACCAAGGATGTAGTTCTTGTACGGCAGAATGCCGTTGTTGTACGCAGCGCCGCCCCATAGCATCGCACCTGTAGCATGCAGGCTGCGTTTGCTGGCTTCGAGAATGTCCTGGTGGCATGCGCCGCAGGCATCATCCGCCGCGCGAAAATCTGACGGATTGATGAAGCGGACGAACTCGTTCGACTCCTTGTTGAGGAGTGTATAGGTGCGCTCCGGGTTATTGGCGTGAGGGTAGTGCCACTGATCCGGGTACAGTGGCAGGACGTGGGCACGTTCTTTGGCTGCGGTAAACGCTGAATCGTGGGTACTATGTGCCGGCATGCCACTTTCAAGAGGGTTGAATTCGCGCGGGTTACCGCCGTGGCAATCCGTGCAACCGAGGCGCACCGCGGTGCTGATGTGCATCGTCTTCTGGTCCGTCTCCGTGTGACAGGACACGCAGCCGGCACTCTTGCTGTTGACGTCTTCCGCCGTTTGGTTCGCAGGCGCCGAGTCGCTTCGTACTGCGCTGTAATCACGCTCGACACGCACGGCAGCTTCCGAGCCGAACGCCGTTGGCGACGCCGTCAGAAAGACGAAGACTGCTGCAGAAAATCTGATTCGATTAAACATGCTCACCTTCCTTTAGCGCTGCCCTTCAGTACTGCAACGTGACGTTGAGCAGGAAATAGTCACTGTCCTCATCCGGGAACAGGGCCTTGTAACCCTTGCCTGGCAGCAACCGTGCATACGACGCACGAACCACGATGTTCTGAGACATCCACGGTCGGTACGTTGCAACGATGGAAACATCGTGCCCGATCTCCTCGTCGATACCACCCTGGTTGCGTGCCACCTCAACCACTTCGGTCTTGTTGAAGCGCAGATAGTTCCAGTTGGCGGCAACCCGCAGCTCCGGCAATACCTCAACGTCGACACCCGCCCCGAGCAACCAGATACCCGGGTTCACAAAATTCGACTGACCCTGCTCCTTGGAGGAACGCAGCGAATTGAGAATGCCGTTGCGGCTCGATAACGCCACCCGACCACCACCGATGAGTGGCACGGGCTGGCGAATCCAGTAACTCGTATCGGCTCCGGCAAACTGCGGGTTCTCCTGGATGCCATCAAAACCATTGGAGTCACCGTCAAATGGATCATCATCACCGCTGCCATACAGGAACGAGACCCGTGGCCTGATCCAGTCAAAATCCATCGAGACTTCGGCTGCTGCAAAGAACGCCAGGATGTCGCTTTGCTTCTCGGTGAACACACTCTCCTTCTCTTCCCCGAACGCCGCGTAGACCGACGTGGTCAGGTTGACCCGCCCGAAGTGACCATCACCGTTGTAGCCCACATAGAACACGTCGTAGTCGCGTGGCCGTTCCTGACCGATGGATGCGGGCCGCTGAATGAAACCATTCTGGTCGAAATAGAATTTCTTCTCGCGATTGCGGTTGTAGTAGAGCGAGAACTGCGATTGGTAACCCTTGATGAAGAGGTCCTGCCAGTAGAGGTTGGCGATAAAGACATCATCATCCCGAATGGCCTCGGTGACATCGTTCAGGCCACTGTTGATGTCCTTCTCGAGCCGCCGGAACCAGGCCAGGTTGTACTGGAAAACGTTGTTCTCGCGGATGCCGAAGAGGCGCACCCCCAGCTGGTTGTCCTGGAACAGAAAGCCGCGGAAGTCCGATGAAAACGGCTGGATGCCAACTCTCAGGCTGTCAAAGTCAAAACGGTCAGAGACATTTCGCAGGTGTTTATCGACGAAGGCCGCCTGGATACCGATGTGATGATCAGTGCGATCATTGCCTCGCTGAGGCTCGACTTCGAGGCCCAGGATTTCGTCGATGTCCACGGTGTTGTAGTTGATCACCGGTGTGAAGCGGAACTCCCAGTCCGGTGGACGGAAGACGGTATCGCCTTTGTAGTAGACGAACTCGAGCGCCAGGTTGGTGGCGAAGATCGTCTGATCAGAACCCCCGAAGATGTCTTTCTTGTCGGGGTTGCCGGTCGACTGCCCGCCTACCGGCGTCGCAACCTCACGAACTTCGTAGATGGTATCGAGAATACCCGTGACGTTGAAAAACCACTCTCCGTGTACGGGCTTGTCGCCCTTGAGGATGTTGCGGTTGTACGGGTCGTACCAGCGTTCCTTGTAACCGAGCGAATCAACGATGCGCCACCGGTCTGGGATCGGAACTGCTGCGGGGTATTCGGAGGGATCGGGGCGCGGGATCGGCGACACCTCGTTGCGTTGAGCCATTCTTCCCGCTGCGGTGCGCGGGTCGTCCATGTCACCCACTTGTCGGCCAGGGCGACGATCACCGGGCTTCGCCGCCTCGGATTCTTCAGGGCAAGGCACCGGTACAAAACCCGGGCGACGCCGGTTGACGATACGACCCGACTCGTCGCGATAGCAGGTTTCCGCAGCAAACACTGGCGGGCTGTCGAAGACCGCTTGGCCAGCAGACATCACCAGCACAGCACACACTGCTCGAGCGAAGCTTCTGTCCATCATTTGCCCTCGCACACGTTGGTGTCATTGCTGTCGAGGAAAGGTGCCTGGGGGCATTGCACGTAGCGCAGCCTCACGCCCTTGGGAGTGAGTCGGTCCGCACGCATCGCTGCCGGTGCGTTGCCGATCGCTCCGCCCAGTGCCTGGCCGGCGTTGTGCAACCCGAGGAATGCCACCATGTCATCCTGGTCGATGCCATCACCGGACACACCGATTGCGCCAACCAGAATGGAGTTGCGGTAAATCGGCACGGCACCCGGGAAAATCTGGATGCCGTTCGCCGTGCGCAGTTCGGTTACCGTGGAGGCGATCACCGATGGGCCAGCAGCAATACCGACACCGGCACAGTTCTGCGGTACATCTGTGGTGGCGCCGAGCAGGAACAGCACGTGATTCAGCACGGCGTTGACTGAAAGATCCAGCTGGAACCCCGACGAAAGTACGCTCCATTCACCCGGTCCTTTCGAGAGTGGTCCAGGCTCGCTGCCGTTGATTCCGTCCGGATAAAAAGGTCGTGCCAAATTGCCGACGCTGCGATTGGCAAATGCCACCTGACCATCAGCGAGCAAGCCGTTGCGGCCCGTAAAGGTGCGCAGGGCGGTGACATAGGCGGCAAGATTCTGCGTGCGATTGACGCCGAAATACGCAGCGTCAGGCAGGTTGGCTACGAAATTGCCTGAATTCACCGCCGAGAAAAACGCCGCAGCGCGTGCCTTCTGCAAAGACACATCCGCACCGAACACGGGCGCGTCACGCGTACGCGCCATGCCGAGAATCACACCTGTCGTATCGATCACGCTGATGGTGACCCGCATTTGAGAATTCAGGGGCCGCCTGATTTGCGCACGGGATCGATTGGCAATGGCCAGGGCTTCCGACAGTACCGTGCGCACTTCGTTTGCGGTCAGTGCACCACCGCCGATCAGAGCGGCATCCGTACCTGCACGAGGCGCGAACCGTGGCTGGTTATTGTTGTTCACAAACACGAAAGCGTCGCGGTTCGGGAAGTTACCTTCGGTGTCGGCACGGATGCCAGAAGCCTCTGTACCAAAGGGCGTGCCCTGCACGATGGTAGCGGTGTTGTAGCCGGCAAGCGCCGTTAGGCCGCCGTCAGTTGCGGTGAGAGTGCCAAACGCCGGCGCATTGCGCGGGTTGGCGGACAGGTCATCAGCATCGACATCGGTGTATCGGAAGGTCTTGCCATCCACGGTGATGCGGTTAGCGCGACGATCTTCCGGTGCACCGAAACTGAATTGGCCTGCAATCGCGATGAGTTCATCAACGTCGCTGTCAAAGTCACTGATAACCGGATCAATGCTGTAGCGGCCATCGGCGATCACGCCCACACCACCCACTACCGTGCCGCTCTTGTACAGCGGCAAGCCACCTGGATCTGCGGAAAGACCGAGCGGTGACCGCTTCGGACCCGCATCTGCAGCCCCACCGGCGAACCGGCCAGAGAAATCCGAACACGGCAACTGGCTGAATTGCACACCAAAGAGGGGTCCCGCCGGCTGATCCCGTTCACCCGGGTTGAAGTTCTCCTGCACGATCTGATTGGCCGTGCGAGTGGTGAAGGCATTGCCTTCCGAGGACAGGTACGCACCGGTGACCGCCTTCGCCACTGCGGCCGCCTTGGCAACGGCCGAACTGGTGTCGGCAGTACCGATATCCAGATTGATACCTTCCAGACCGGCGTTGACCAGTGGCCGGCCGCTACTGTCCAACCGCGTGGAAATGTTCACCGTCTGCCGTTCCATCTGCCAGATGCCGAGTACGTTTCCTACCCGATCCACCACGGCAATCGTCGCCCGGACGTTGCGCGCTCTCGCTTCGGCTACCGCTCGCGCGATCACACCCTGCACATCAGCGACCGTGAGTAACGCGGACGTATCGGCGCAGTTTCCCGAACAAGGCTGTGGGGTCGGATCCTGTCCAGCCGGGTTGCTGCGGCCACCACCACCGCCGCCACAGGCAGAAAGCGCAAGACCAGCGCCGGCAAAAACAAGCCAGCGCACGAACCACCGGGACGGATTCTTGTTGTTCATGGACTACGCTCCAGAAATTCCAGGGGCTTGCCTGCATTGAGGGACGCTCCCGGGTGGTAGGCGTGGCAGGCGATGCAGTCGAGCGGCACGCTCTGATCCGCATGGGCATCGTTGTGGCAGGTCGTACAGCTGCCGATATCGGGAATCAGCACGTCCTGGCTTGATTTCGCGGACTGCGCCGCGTGACAGGTTGCACAGGCCATGTCACCGGTCACATCTTTCTGGGTGAGATGCGAATGGTGATCAAACTTCGCCGTTGGCATGAAGTCGTGTGAGAGTTTGACCGGCAACACTTCAAAGCGTGCATAGACGTCCTGACTGCCATGGTCTTCGACCACGTGACAGGTCACGCAGCCGCTGTTCAGGAACTGGCTTTCCGCTTCCTGTTGCGTACGTGCCATCGCGCATGCAGACGCGCCCTGCGAACACGTCCCAACGGGTGCAGGTTGGTGTGCCTGATTGGGACGGCGTCTTCGTTCATGGGGTTTTGGCACCACCGCACTGCTGGGATTGGCGTAGTAGCGGATGAAGTGTGCCTCCATCATGGCCACCGCTTCATGCGGTTGTCCGTGTGGCAACTGACGCTCCGGCGATGCTGCATCGAAGGTCAGCTCATGACATTCACGGCAGTGTTTTTCCATGGTGACGGGTTCGAAGTGTTCCCGGTCAGAGGCAAGGGTGTGGCAGTTCCCGCAGACCATGGCTTCGCCATCCGTCCATTTCACCTTCTCGCCAGCAAGGTGCAGCTCGTGCGGGAACTTGAGATTCGATGCCTCTGTTGCGCCTTTGATTTTTGCTTCGATGCGATCCCACTCGAATTCGCCGCCATCGGTACGCCGAGAACGCTCCAGTGCAATCTCGAACGGCGGATGGCTGTCTTCATCGAATCCAGTAACGGCCTGCATATGGGGAACGCGATCCGCCAGTCGTTCCGGTTCCGCGTGGCAATCCGTGCACAGGGTGTCGGCGGAGATCACCAGCAAGGTCGGCTGATTGTGTTCCTTGTGGCAGGTGGCACACCGGTCGGTTGGTGCACTCTCGAGCGAAGCATGTCCCGCCACCACATGATCGGTAACGTTCTTGTGGCAGGCTTCGCAGGCTTCATCCGGGACACGCTTGAAGAGTTCCTTGTGGCACGCCTGGCAGTCATTGCCGATTGCGTGGTTGTGGATGGCGTGCAAGGGGCCGCTGGTCCAGATGGCGTCCGTGAACAGCTTCGCATCGTCAACAGGCGTGCTCTCATCGTTGTCGAGCACCAGCCATAACGGAAAGCCCAACCCGAAAAGTACGACCAGTAGCAGCAAAGCCCACGAGGGCAGACGCTTACCAAGCCAGGTGTCTTCTAGACGCGTGCGGTAGGCGCGCTCAAAACTGGCGCTATCGACAGCCGGGTTACGCAGCAGCTCGAGCGCGATGTCAAAACCTGCGGGTGCTGCAATCCGAGTGAGGCGATGCCCGCCAAGCTCGATGGCATCACCCACCGCAAGAGTTGCTGACTTCTGCTCCTTACCGGCCTCACCATCCTTGCCATGCACCTTGATCCGCGCGCGGCCGATACAGGTGACACTGACGTCGCTTCCGGAACGACCAAGGGTAGCGTGCTGTCCGAAGATGCCTTCGCCAATGAGCTGCAGCATGGCATGCTGGGCACTGCCGAGCGTGAGGGGATCACCACTCAGCTCGCGATCGGTGAATCCCTCCGCCTGACCCGGGCCCGTCTGTTTTTCCCTGAGTAGCAGATCCATGGCCGGCTACCAGTACAAAAAAGTGGTGAGAACATGTACGACGAGCGCACCCAGCAGCGCGATCGTCATCGGCACATGCACATACAGCCAGCTCTGCAGCCAACCCTGCAGGCGAATGTCCTTGCGCAGACGTCGCAGAATCGTCTGCCGGCGACAGAGCACCGAAAGCAATTCTTCAAGCGCCACCACCTCGGCGGCTTTCTCCGCTTTCGGTATAAGTCCTGCAACCGTATCGATGGCCAGCTGCTGATCCGGATGAGGCACCGGTTTTCCGCCATCGATGGTTATGCGCGATGAATCCCGACCCGTGAGCTGCGCCCATACACCGCCGCCGATGGCGGTTCTTTCGATACTGCTGGTGATGGCGGCCTGCACATCCGCGGAACACTGCCGTGCGAGTTTGAGTCCCTTTTCGTTGAGCTCGTACAACTCACCGAAGAGTGAATCCCGCGATCCACCGAGGCGGTTGTCAGCAAGCTGGCGCGGATAGTTGATGTAGACATAAAGGCCGAAAAATCCGCTGAAAATCACCACACACATGAGAATGTAAGCGAGTGTGTGCACATTCCAGCCAAACTGCAGGGCGCTGTGCAGTGAACCGATGATGAGGCAGGCAGTACCAAGATAAACATGGGCTGACGCCCAGCCGCGTACCGTTCCATTGGTGGAGTTATAGCTGCGCTTGCGAATGCCGAGCCACGTGAGCCAGACAATGAGCAGCGCACCAATCGTGCCGAGCGTGTAACCCTGCCAGGTCCCGCCGTTGGGTGGCTCGGCGCGCCCGTGCGTAACAAACAGGCCCACACAGATCACCACGAGTGCACTCGCCCACCAGAAGTAACGTGCACTGCGGTAACGGAGCAGGTTTTGATACACGGCATCAACCCAGGAGATCGATGAACTGGTTCGGTGCCAGACGCTGAGCGGCGCCGGTGGGACAGGCGGCAACGCAAGCAGGCCCCGTCTTGCGATTGATGCAGGCATCGCACTTCACCGCACGTTTGCCTTTGGCCTTGTCTTCCTTCTTCGGTTCGTATCCTGGTTCCTCACCGGGACCGGTACCGAGACCCAGCAGGATCCACTGCAAAAGACCCGGTTTTTTCGGCGCGGGATAGGCGAGCTTGATCACACCGTACGGACAATTCTTCTCGCAGTTGCCACAACCAATGCAGGAATCGTTGATGAATACCTCGCCATCCACTCCGCGTTGCAACGCGTTGGGTGGACAGTCCTTCATGCAATGCGGATGTTCGCAGTGCCGGCAGGCAACGGGTATGTGAATGCGCGCAAAGGTGGCGCCTGCGCTGCGATCCAGTCGTGAGATTCCCCCGTGGGTTTCGGCGCAGGCCTTCTCGCAGTTGTCACACCCGACACAGAGCGCTTCATCGATGATCAGCGTATCGGTCGCCTCGCCGAGGCCCTGCCCCATGAGAAAACGCATGAGGTTCCCGGACTCCTGACGCACTTCCATCTGCGAACTTGCGAGAAGCCGCTCACTCACCCGCTGCTGCAGGCTCTCGACTTTCGCGCCCCTCTTGCCCATGAGCGCACGAAAATTCCCCTGGCTGATCTCGATGGTCTCGGTGGCAACGGTCGCGGTTGCGGACTCACGTCGCACGCGGTCGCCCATCAGCGCCATCTGGCCGACAAGTTCCCCGGACCTGAGTTCGGCAATCAGCGTATCTGCGGGCGGCCCCTCTGCCTGCGCGACCGCACGGGTGAGGGTGACCGAACCACGGCGCACAAGGTGCATTACCTGGCCCATGTCATTCTGCGCGTAGAGAACTTCACCGGCGCGGAACTGGCGAATCGGACACGCGAGTGCAATCTCCCGGAGATCGGCAAACGAAGCCTCTGGCGCAAAGTGGCGACGTAGTTCGCGCACCACAAAGATCCAGTCGACGCCTGCCCGCACCTCTTCGTTGGAGGCGAGCAGCTTCACCATGGTGCGCCGTGGTGTTTCGATCAGGATGCAGCCGGCCCCCGCCTTGGCGCTGTCGACGCGCGGGCGACCACTGATCAAACTCGACTCGCCGAAGAACTGGCCCCGCTCAAGCGTGCGGTTCAACCCCTCCTCTTCGAGGACCACATCGCCGTCGATGATGGTGAAGAAGGAGGCCGCGTATTCCCCTTGCCGGTAGAGGTAGTCACCCTCGCGGATCAAGTTGGGCATCCGTGGCTGTGGGCTCTTGCCGGCCAGCTTCGCCTTCAGTTCCGCCAGTTTTTGCTGTGCTTCATCGAGCAGCGGCCCTTGCGGGTACGAGACCATGACGTTGCTCTCGATGAGCAGCTCGCGGAAGTTGAGTGCATTCAGCTGTTTGAACATCGGAATGCGCTGCTGGAATAGTGTCAGCAGCTCGTCCACATCGCGCATGAACGGCATGCAATGGAACTGGTATTCGATCAACGGATGGTCCGCGGGCTTCACCATGTTGCCGCGGATAAACTCGACCACATCGTAGCCCTGGTTCATCGCCTGCTTGATGAGCGGATAACCCGCCAGCGCGCCAATCAGATAAAGACCGGCCACATTGGTTTCGTAGGTTTTCGAAAGCTCCGGTATGGCATCCGGCTTGGGGCTCGGGAAGGTCACACCGATGTCTTCCACAAACTTGCGTGGCGGCACTCCGCCGAGGCGCGCAATCACCCGGTCGCAGGGAACGACCTTCTCGCCTTCCGGTGTGTTGAAGGTGATCTCCAGGGGTTTGCCGGCATCCGGGGTCTCGATGACCAGCTTGATCGTCGTTTCGTAGAGGCAATCAAAATCGAGGCCGGGGTTGTTGATCGCCGCCAGTACCGCGTTGAGATTGCCTTCTTTGGCGCGGCTGAATTCCGCGCCGCGGTTGACGATGATGATGCGGTTCTGTTTCGAGAGCCCGATAGCATTTTCGATGGCGGCATCACCCGCTCCGACCACAATGATGGTTTCGCCGCGAAACTCATCCGGATCATCGAGCTGATACTGCACCAGCAGCAGGTTTTCGCCTGGTGCGCCCAGTTTGCGCGGGTTACCAGCAGTACCGATGCCAAGGATGACGTTGTCGGCATTTACCTTCGATCCATCCGCCATAGCGATCGTGAAGACATGGTCCTTGACTACGACCTTGGTGACGTCGGCGCCATAACGAATGTTGACGCCCTGTGACTGAAGGCTGTCCACCCAGCCGCCAAGAATGGATTCGCGGGTACCGGCTCTGAAGTCGAAGTCACTGCGCAGATCCAGAAAGCCGGGCTCGGCCATGACGTGCTTGCCCTTCTGGTACTGCTGGATCGTTTTGGCGTGGGCCGAGAATCCTTCGAGCAGAACGTAGCTTGGAGTCGTTCGACCTTCTTCCCGATCATGGAATTGCGCGCGTGCCGCCGCGCTCAAACCTCCAGGGCCTGAGCCGACAATAGCAATACGGAAGTGATCTTCCCCCTGTTGGCCCGGCGTCATACTGGCTTGCTCCATGCACCCCTAAACGAATCGAATTCTACCGGAGGAAACTCTGAAGGTAAGGACTTGTCGGGGTCACCGCAGCACTATTGAACTACGCCAATTCGCGATGCGACGTAGTTGCACGAATCCATCCGGAGAGTTGCGGGATCGGAGCTCGACTACTTAAACGGTGCGAACGTGACCGGCGTCGTCAAGGTTATCGGCGCGATGCTGGCGCAGGGCGTGGTGTTGCCATCGATGGCGGACCTTTCAGCTCAACCACATTCCCTTCGGGATCGTGGACATAGATTGAGGGTCCACTGCCTTCTGCGCCATATCGTGCGGCGACCTCGCCGGCGCGCACACCATGCATTTCGAGGTGCCAACGGATTGCCTGAACATCGAACCTCTCCAGGCGTATGCAGAAGTGATCCATGTTGGTGTGTACGGGTGGTGACGAAGCATCTCGGTCGTGGCTCGCCGGGCAGATCAGATCAATCAGACAGGCGCCGGCGCGCAATTGAACGAGGTTCGCCGATCCCACACGTCGCTCTTCGCTGCAGCCGAGAACGTCGCAGTAGAAGTGCAGCATGGGTTCAAGTTCCCGCACCCGCAGGACGACATGATCGAGCCCCATGATCTGGATCGGTGAGGACACTATCGTCACCTCCAGGGCAAGACTACGGCTGCTGTGGAAGGGTTTGGCTTGGCGTCGCCAGTGACCAGTGCGCGGACACGTGATCCGTCAACTACCGCTGCGCCGCACCATGAGATGCAGCTGTGCCAGAGACTCCTTCATTGCCCTCAGAATGAACTTCTCAACCATCACAGGCTGTACTTCCGTCCGCCACACCAGACGCGAACCACCAAGCCTGGACTCGATGGTGATGGAGGCGCGATGTGATTCGAGTGGCGCCTGCGATTCGATCACGCCGTATTCAATCACCCGTGTCGCATGATCGCCGCGGAAAATCCGTTCCGCCACCTCACCTGCACCCGCCATGGTCATCCGTCGCACAGTACCGTCGAAGTCGCAGGCTGTGACGCCGGGAACCCAGTCACTTCGCCCAGGATCACCGACGATGGCCCACAACACCTCAGGTTCACAGGCGAAGTCTTCAAGTGCTTCTATGGTCATCTGTTCTTCCGCTAGAATGCAGGCTCGTCAAAATCAGTCCTGCGCAACCCGAAAGCCGGTGTTCACGTCTCGCAGCGATGCGGCCAGCCAGTTGCGGTAGGTCAATCGCAGGTACGACGGATTGTTGAGCCAGGAACCCCCGCGCAGCACCCGTGCTGAACAATTGCCCGTCACACGCGCTGATCCGTCGGCCGGCGCACCACCGTAACCTTCCTGCCAGCAGTCTTGGACCCACTCCCAGACATTGCCGTGCACGTCCTGCAGACCATGCGAATTTGCGGCGAAACTGCCGACCGGTGAAGTGCGGTCGCCATCCCAGTTGCTGCCACAACCGGTGCAGTTGGCATTGCCGAGCCCGACCTCGTTGCCCCAGATGAAGGTCGTTTTCGCACTGCCTCGCGCCGCGTATTCCCACTCGGCTTCGGTCGGCAACCGATAACGACTACCTGTTTGTTTCGACAACCAGGCAACAAACCCCTGCGCATCATCCCAGTTCACGTTCATCACCGGCCGGTTGCCCCGACCCCAGCCTTTGTCATCCGGTTTGGTGCGACCGGTGGCGATGGCAAACGCATCATACTGATCGAAGGTGATTTCGTGACGGCTCAGCTTGAAGGCACGGATGTTCACTTCCCGGGCGGGCTGCTCCGCCGGGAGGCAGCTGGAATCCGATGGCGCACAACCCATTGCGAAACGGCCGGCGGGAATCGAGAGCATCTCCGGAACAGCTCTTGGTAGGAGATTTTTCGCACTTTTCGCGGCGGCATCCGCTGCGGCCTTCGCTTCCGCGTCTCTTTTTGCCAGTGCGTCGCGCTGTGCCACTTCCTGCCGACGGCGATCTTCTGCGGCACGTTCAGCGGCCATGCGGGCATCCTCTTCCGCCCGGGCGATGTTGGCCAAGCGCTTCTGCTCCGCAAGTCGCGCGATTTCTTCCGCGTCGGATCCAGGTGCTTTAGGCCGGGTTTTGGCAGGCGTTGCAGCCTCCTCAACAGGCTCGGTTGTAACGACAGCTGCGGGTGCAGGGCTGGTGATCACCGCGGCTTCAGCCGCCGACGGCGAAACCGATGTGATTGGTTCTGCAGATGCCGATTCCAGCTCAGAGATAACAACATCCTTCTGTGGCAACGCGGGTGCATCACTCTTTTGCGCTACGGTCACTTCGGGGGTCACCTCGGGAACACTCAACTCCGGTGCACCACGACCGAAGAACCACCAGGCAAGCCCACCACCGAGCACGACGAACAAGAGCGCCAGCACAACAAACGTGGAGGCGTTGCTGCCTGTCTTGACGATGCTCGGCGACTGCGGCAACACCACCGTCTTTTCCAACGCCGGGCGGATCTTGTCCATCGCCCGATCGAGCGCGGCGATGAATTCGAGCGCGCTCGGATACCGCTCCGCCATCTCCTTCGTCGTGCCTTTGAGGATCACACCCTGCAGCTCTTCGCTGATGTTGGCGTTAAATGAACGCGGCATCGGCATCGGGTCGGAGAGACTCTTGAGCACCACCGCCATCGGCGTGTCCGCTTCAAACGGGGTATGTCCGGTCAGCAGCTCAAAGAGCAACACGGTGAGTGCATAGATGTCGGTAGCGGGCCCGACTTCAAGGCCTTTCGATTGTTCTGGCGCCATATAGGCGGGTGTGCCGATCAGGTGCCCGGTCTGCGTGATCTTGGCATCGCCGGTAATCAGCTTGGCGATGCCAAAGTCCATCAGGACCGGCCGGCCGCGCTGATCCACCATGATGTTGTCAGGTTTGATGTCGCGGTGAATCAGTCCCCTTTCATGGGCGTAGGCCAGCGCCCCGGCCACCGCTTTCACCAGATTGACACTGCGATCAATCGACAGTCGTCCTTCGGTTTTCAGGATCTCCTTGAGTGACTGGCCTTCCACCAGCTCCATGACCATGTAGTACCGGTCATCGGTGGCGCCGAAGTCGTAGATGCCAACGATGTTGGGGTGCTGCAGCTTCGCTACACCCTGCGCCTCCTTGAGAAAACGCGTGCGGAAATCTTCGGATTCACCCAGCTCTGGCCTGATGAACTTGATGGCCCTGTAGACCTCGAGGTCTTTGTGGAATGCTTTGTAGACATCGGCCATACCCCCCCGGCCGAGCCGCTCGGTGATCTGGTAAGCGCCAACGTTTCCGCCGATCAGGTCCGCCACGAAAGTCTCATCCAGGTTTCAGTTCACTACTTCCAGCTTCCACTTATAGTTTCCGATCACCTATCCTTCGGCGCGGAACTGAAGCTCCAGGTCATAGAGTCCAATGGGTAGCTCGCCAATGGCACCGGCACTCTTGGCTGAACCAAGATCGGCAGCGTTTACTGTGAATGCCGCTGCCAGCAAGACAAATCCCGCCAGGACACGCTTCAGAAACCTGTTTGCTTTCATGGTCTTCACCTCAGAACAGTCCACTGTCTTTGCTGAAAAGGTCGTCGAGCTGTTTATCCACCTTCACCAGAATCTCGTGCTTGATGTTCACGTTGAGGTTGATGGTGATGGGTTCGTCCGTCGCCACCTTGACGGTCGGCGTGCAGGCAACTGCCACGGCGCACAGGAACAGGACTGTCAGTATCCTCCTCGGTGAGATGCGTCGGATGCCCGACGCTCTTGTCGACGGCGACCCTACTGCCTTCCATCCGGCGTTGTGCCTCATGAAGTGCTCCTTATTGATCATTTTGATCATTGTCCGACGACCATTGTTCGTCCATCGCTACTCTTTGAACAGCCTACTAGTCCCACACCACAGAATTCCTCAACCAGAACTCTGCATCCAAGATTGCTGCTCCGCCGGGCTCGCGCGATTCACTTCGGCAGCCCCACCCCTTCGCGCACCCGGCGCTCGATGCGTTCATTCACATCATCCTGGATCCGCAGGGATGCGAGCAGGCTCGGGATGTTTTCACTGACGTTGAGATTGTAGTGAATGGGCCGGCCTTTCTCGATGGCTGGATTGCGCCCTTTCTAACGGATCGCAGCGAGCAGGTCACCTTTGACGCTGTAGTCCACGTCCGCCTCGAGGCTCGAGTAACTGAAGTCTTCGAGCGCCTTGAGCGCAAAGTCGAGACCTGGCTGCTCGACCACCCGTGTCAGCGAGAGTGCAATACAGATGACGCCGGGGCCTGTTGCTCGAATCGTACCCTTATTGACCTGCACACTATCGGCCGTCAGAACAATCGGCAATTGCTCTTCCAGCGTCCCCGTTCCGTTCAGGTCTTCGCCTTCGAGCGCCATCACGGTACCTAGATCAATACCACGCAGACTGACGTCAAACGCGCCGGTGCCTGCTTCAAGCGCGTACGTGAACGCCGTGGTATGAATCGTGCCACCCAGGAGGGCGACACTTACTGGCGCGACTTCGACATCAACATCGTTCATGAGGGTCCGGTGCGAATGTCAGTGATCGGCACACCCGGATCAAACTTGCCGATGTGAACCGAATCAGCGCGAAGCAAAGTCGACTCGTCGGCATTCAGACGGTAGTTCACGGCGGCAGAAACATCGTTCGCCCCATATTCGCCATATCTTAGGCGTCCACGGTTGAACGCTCCCTGAACGTCCAGGTTCAGATGATCACCGCGGATCGTCGTCCCCTTTAACGACCCGGTGAACTGACCTGCAAGCACGTCATAGTCCGCTGCATGCTTGAGCGTGGTGGCGAGCAGCGGCTCACGAAGGGTCAGATCGAGTAGTGCGGAATAATCGATGCGTTCGAACGACTCATCAGCCCTGAGGTTCAGGAGGAGCGGATATCCCCGATGCGTTAGCGCAACCTGACCCTGTCACCCGTCCGTACCGAGCTGCCCGTTACCGGAAGCTTTCAGCCCTTCAAGCGTCAGCTTCATGGATTCATCAGCCCAGATCGCGAGACCTTCGGTGCTTAATCGAAATGCCGATGAATCCTCAATCGACACGCCACCTTCAACCCGGGCAGCAGCGAATGTGGTCTTCACATCGTTCTCATCCTGCTGAAATTCAAGACCGTCCAGTTCCAACGTCCACGGCGCTGCGTCGATATGCCGTACGCGCGCCTTTTTGATCAAAACCCAGGTTCCCGGTGCGTAGTCGAGATCAAGCTGCAGCGTGGCATCAACCGCAAGGGTCGCCAAATCATAAGGAAGCGGTGATTGGACGTTGACCTCACCGCCCCCACGGCGGGTCAACTCCGGGAAGTCGAGAAGCGCCGTTAAAGAAGAAAGGTCCGAACGCGACAGGTCCCACCTTCCTTCCAACTTCGCCAGCGCGTCGCTAAGCGTAATGGCCAGGTTCACCCGCGTGGATTGACTCTTGCTGGTGTCGGCAAGTTCCATTTGCACGATGCCCTCTTAAGGCGTCTTGGTATAACTCACGGTGCCCGCCATGGAAAAACGGCGTTTGCGACCTTGTTCCGAGGTCGCCTACAGTGATATCTGTGGTTCGAACCGGATCGTCTCGACGTTGAACGCGTCGTCAAACGTCGCTGCGATCGGCCCGGTCAGCGTCCCACCCATCGGTGTAAGGCCCGTCAGCCCGGTGAGCAGCCCCAGTTCATAGTCACCGAAATCGAGTGCACCGTTGATCGACAACACGCCACTTCGTATCGCACCCCGGGCTGCAACGGCATACACGTCCTTCTCATCGCTGGTTTTCACCCGGGCCTCAAATTCGCCGGTTTCATCAACCGCGACGCTGATACTCACTGGCACATCCGCCGGACTTTCCATTGCCTTGAAATTCAGATCGATTTTTTTCTGGGCAAGCTGCACACCGCCTTCAAGGTGTAACGGCAGGTGCGGTGCGCGAAACACCACGCGAGGCGCATTCACGCGATCCACCGGCAAACCCGCGATGAACCCGGAGTCCAGCTCACTCTCGTTTTCCTATGGCGGCGCCGCTGAGGGATTTTGTTGGATCATCAACTCGGCACCTTTCAGTGAGTCGATCCTGCTGGCACGCAGCGATGCCAGACTCCACGCAACGTGTACGTCTACGGCCGTGACCGGGAATTCACCGGATGTCACGTCAAGGCGGGGAATGAAGACTCCCTCGTGGGTCGGACGCGAGATGTTGACGTTGAGCTCGCCGAGTCCCGCATCTCCCGCCAAGGATCGCGCCACAGGTTGCATCCACCAGGGCGACGTGAACCAGACCACAAGCAACAGGAATGCAAGGAAGAGAGAGCCCTATGCAAACCGCTTCAGCACCGCGCCAACCCGCGCAACTCAGAACCGCGACGACCCGAGCGGTTTGTCCGCCCCTTGCCACGCCGCCGCAAACCGCGCTGCAAATTCAGCAGCAGTCGCCGCATCGCCCTGGGCTTCAAAGGCCTGCTGCAGTCCAAGCAGCGCGAAGGGATTTTCCGGGCTTTTCTTGAGATCCTGCCAATAGGCAACCGCCGCTTCCTGGGGCAAACCCGCTTCGAGCAATGCCCAGCCGAGCACATGACGGGTGGGGAAGTACCAGTCCGGTGGTTCGGTATAGGTCAATGAATCCTCAAGTCGTACAGCGCGGTCAATCGCGGCAATAGCCTCATCTTTCTTGCCACTGACGAGCGCGACCTCTCCCGTCAGCAGTTGTTCGGCAATTTGAAGAAGCACCGGCGCCGCCGCCCAGCCGCCAAAGTCTTCCGGTTTGGCGCTGGAGCGAAGCGATCGCAGGGCCTTGAGCTCCGCTGCGACTTTTTTCTTGGCTCCCTGCCGAGCATAGGCGGTGCCACGTGCATAGCGCCAGATTCCAGTCGTCAGGCGGTTACCTTTGTCCGGAGCTTTTTCTTCCAGGATCTTGTCCCACATGCCGAACCGTACCATCACATAGAGCGGCTGCGCGAGAAAAGTCTGATAGGCACCTAAAGCGTTGCCATCCTCATCCACCGGGACCTTGCTGTTGACCTTTATCGCCTGCTTCAGCGCCTCTTCGCTGCGGCCAAGGTACATGGCCGCCCACACCATGAAGTGCAGGTTGTGGGGGTAGTACTGCAACGGATAGATGCCCTGCATCTTGCATTGGGCGATATAGGACTCATCTGCCAGCGATGCCAGACGGTTCACTTCAAAAGCATCGGTATAGCGCCCCACCCGCATGTAGATGTGTGAAGGCATGTGCTCCATGTGCCCCGCGGAGGGCATGAGACCAATCAGCTCATCGGCGCTCTTGACCGCTTGTTCCGGTCGTGCGGCTTCCACGGCATGGATGTGGAGGTGCAGTGCGCCCGGATGTTTGGGATGCACCGCGAGGACCTGGCCGAGATGTGACAACAACTCTTCTGTGTCCTTGCGGGGTTTGCCGTCTGGCTGCCAGTAGTTCCACGGCGAGAGATTCATCAATGCATCAGCAAGCAGTGTTCTCGCATCGGCGTTCCCGGGATGTGTTTTGACCACTTCCCGCATCGCATCAGCGTACGCCTGATCCAGTGACGACCGGCTGTCGGGTGCCACCGGCGCATAACGTTTAGCGAGCGCGCCGATCAGGGCCTGCTCGATCGGAGTGGTGGTTTTCGCGCGCGTAATCGCTTCCTGCGCCGCTTGATAGGCCTGCTCAACCGCCATTGCGTCCATCGGCATGTTGAGATTGGGACCGAGCACCAGCGCCCAACCCCAGTACGCCATGGCATTGGAAGGGTCAAGCCGCGCCGACTCCTTGAACGCCCGCAAGGCTTCGGAGTGGTTGAAGCCGTAGGTCAACCGCAGGCCCTGGTCAAAAAAGTACTGCGAATCGGCATTGTCCGTCGTCACCTTGAAGGACCAATCGCCGAGACCGGAAAGGCGCGGCGCAATGGGTTCTTTCGCGGTGGCTGGATCTGCGGTGAACGAGCGGTGGTCGTAAACCATTGGATGATTGGCGAAGACCTTTGTGCAACTGATCAAAAGCAGTGCGATCGCCAGTGACTTGCCTGCCATATCAGCCTTCCTTTTTTGCCTGTAACCGGTAGTGGAGATCATCTTATGCCCGCCCTGCGCAACTCAGGAAGCCACTAACTGAAGAAGGCTTGCAGCGCAGGTCTTGCCTTGAGGCCATCCCGGTAGCCGAGATCAATGAGGGCCTGCGCAAACCGACCATCGAAGAGCAGGTAACTCGGTATCCGCCATTCATGTCCCCAACCACCGACAGTGCGCAGGAACAATCGTACGCCGCGGGGCATCTGCACCGAGTGATCCGCCGCGACTTTGCGCAGATCCTCCGAGGGGCGAATCACCATGACCTCGATGCGCCGCTCGTGCAGGCCCCGCCGCCGCCAGAATGGCATGGCATCCACGAGGTCGTTGGTGGACTGCAACCGTTCAATGTCGGTGTTGAGGTTTTCCGAGAAGAGCGAGTCAAGGGTGAAGCCGGCAACCTCGGCGATCCCGGGTTGGGGCACGCCTTCATCTCACACGGGCAAGCTCTCGTTGCGCACGCCGATGACCAGAATCCGATCCGCACCCATCTTGATGACCGGCGAGAGCGGTTGGGTCATGCGCAGGCTGCCATCCACGATATAGTGATTGCCGATCCTTTCGGCCGGGAACAGGAGCGGTAGCGTACTCGACGCCAGGAGGTGCGGTACACCGATGGTCGTGGCCACGCTGTGTCTGCGCCGAGTCTGCCAAGCAAGTGTTTCTGGATGCGCCTGGAAAAACGTCGTGGCCTCGCCAGTGGAATAGTTCGAGGCAGTCACTGCAAAACCATCGAGAATGCCGTGTTCGATGTGTCGCGCCACGGCACCATCGTCTGCGACTTTCCGGGTCAGCAGTTCCCGCAGTGGCATGTTGTTCAGCAGGGAAACCGGCTTGCCGTGCCGGGACAGGAACTTTTGCAGCGCACTGTATTCCATGCTGAACACACCACCGGGCCGCATGCCGGTCCACAATCGTTCGAGGTTCAGCACCGCTTCGGTGAAATCACCGGCGCGGCGAGCGAGGCCCATGGCGTTGATGGCACCGGCACTGATGCCGGAAAGGGTACGAAAAGGCAGCGTATGACAGTCGGCGATGGCAGCGATGGCCTTAAGAACCCCAACCTGATACGCCGCGCGCGCCCCACCGCCCGGAAGAAACCCCGGCTCACCACCGAAACGAATGTTTGGTTGACTGGTGTCAGACAAGCTGCGCCCTGACTTCACCGAGGCACGCAATGGTTTCGAGCGCCACTGCCTGGTTCTGGCTGATATTGCGCACGATGATGTCCGTATAGCCCATATCGCGATACCGGCCGAACTGTTCCACCACTTCCGCAATCGATCCGATCACGAGGGCCTCCTCACCAAATCCGCGATACCCCTTTGCCAGTTCCGGGGCCACCCCTTCACGGGCCCGTTGGCTGGTCCGCGCGATGCAAATGTCCCGGCGCAGCGCCGCGGATCCCAGGGGCTTTGAATGCTCCGCGCAGGCCTGCCGGTACATGTTGAGCGATTTGACGGCATCGGCCTGATTGAGACTCGGTGAACCCAGCCAGCCATCGGCAATGCGCGCGGTGCGGTTGATCGCCGGCAGTACCGTGGCACCCACCCAGATTTCGACAGGCTCTGCGGGTACCGGCGAGATACGTGCGTCGCGCAGGTTCCAGTAACGGTCCGTGCTGACTGTGTCGCCGGCCCAGAGCGCACGCATGATGCGAATGCACTCTTCGAACATGCCGACGCGCCGGCTGAAGTCCACGCCCATGCCTTCACTCTGCGGCCGGTCACCGAGACCACACTGCATGATGAAGCGATTCGGCATGATGCTCGCCAGCGTGCCGATCTGTTCTGCAAGAAGCACCGGATGCCATAGCGGCAGCAGAAACAGCGCACCTGCGGGGCGATCGTGCCACTCCGCGAGCATACGGCCGAGTATGGCGACATTCTGGTAGTACGGTCCCGCGGTGACGTGGTGATCACCTACGAAAAGAGAATCCAGATCAGCGGCTCGAGCCGCCGCCGCACGTTCGATCATCCAGCGTGCGCCGTCACGCGGGTTCTGGACGCGATAGTTCGAACAGACGGAAATGCCGATGCGCATTGGGCGATACACATGGTCAGGTCCGCCCCAGTATCCCATCCACGTCCGCCATCGTGAAAGGCGCGGCGAGTCTTTGTTTGTTGCAACTCAACAGCGGTTAGAAGCCCGATTGCTGCCGCCCCACGCACTGCAGCAAACTCATCCGCAAACACGATTCGGATGAGTGCCCTCAGGGTGACAGTGACGAACGGTCTGGTATCAGTCCAGCGCCTGGAATTTCCGGATACGGTCATGGAGATCATCAACCCCGCGGCGACTCTCTCTGCGCGAACAGCAGGTATCGGCTGGTACGGCTACGAAGAATGGTCGAACAAGTCCATCAGCCGGCAAGAGTCTGCGGGAACCCGGCTGGTTCTTATCCTTGAATCCGGCGCACCGCTCACTGTGGCTACAACTCAGAGTACGACTCGACACGTCGGCGGGTTTCTCGCCGGCCTCGACGACGCGCCCACACGCACGACACACGACTGACATCAGGCTGGTGTACAGATCAACCTGACACTTGCCGATGCAGCGCGGTGGTTCGTTATACCACCAGCAGCATTGATGCGGCAGGTGGTTTCGGCGCTCGACATCCTGCCCGAGCCGCTGCGCGAGGTGACCCGACGATTGCCG
>VGVE01000003.1 GCA_016874135.1 Gammaproteobacteria bacterium
AACGTATCGCGAACCCATTACTGGACGCCCCTGGAAGCGGGCGGCAAGGTGGACAAGAACCACCTGACGCAGTTTGGTCGGGCGATGCAGCAACCGGGGATGGCGATGATTCCAGCGTATTCACCTGAGACGCGGGGTCGAAGCGAGCGCATGTTCCGAACGCATCAGGGCCGCTTGCCGAAAGAGTTGGCGTTGGCCGGTATGACAACCATGGCAGAGGCGAATGTGTACCTGGAGTCGAGCTATCGGTCCGCGTTCAACGCGCAGTTTGCTCATCCGGCCAAAGAGACGGGGGACTGGGTTCGTGGCGTACAGCGGTCGCGACCTAAGGGACGTGTTATGCGAACAATTTGAGCGTGTAGTCGGCAAGGACAATCATGTGCATTTCGAGCGACTGGTCTTGCACCTCCCACCCGACCGGATTCGCCACCACTGCGTGAAAGCCAAAGCGAGGGTGCATCGATATCTCGATTGTGAATTGGCCGTGTTTCACGGTCATCGATGCCTCGGGTGGTACGACGCCAATGGCGTGATCAAATTAAGTCTCCAGAAGGCTGCTGCGTAGGTCCGTCGCGGGCGGCCGGCCGCGTTGGGAAAACCGCTACGGGCTACGCCCTCCGCGCTTTCCCCAACGCCAATCAACAGTGGTCGGTTTACAGGATTTGAAAGCGAACGATTCAATTTCCTTCCAACGTGAATGCCCCTGTCTGATCACGTTGCGCTTTGACACCAAAGTCTCAAGTTCATTACCCACCTGATATCCGTTACCTCCAGTTCCTCCTGAAAGCTCCATTGCTGCTGAACGACACTAAACTACGCATCAGATCTGCCTGAACCGGCGAGCATGAGCACTCCGGCATTGGAGTAAACGGACGGGCACGCAGGTCCGTAAGGTAGCCCTTGTCAGTTCGCTTCCCGCGAACTGATCCAGTCGGCAGTCACCACCCGCTCCGCGATTTCGCTGTTCCTCATGCATGAAAAAGTTGGCTGATCCCTACGACATAGAGCGAAGATTGGTCAGTCAGACCCTGCTCAAACTCAAACCCCGGAGCCGGTTCAACTCTGGTTCCAGGATGATCAACAGGCGACCCTGCTTTCTGTTTCGTCATGGACAGCGAATGTACGGGCGGGCATAGTTCAGCCCAAATTCCCGTTGCCAGCAAAATGATCGACCAGACCACCCACCCTCATCTTTCTCTCTTGTTATCCACTCAACTCGAGTGCTGGCCTGAGCACAGAACTGCACTCACAAAGAGCTTCCAGTCTCGAGAAGCTGAGGTTCTGGGTACTTCAGAGGAAATTGCCGGTCTCATTATTCGACTATCAAACGGACGGGGTGAGCACCTCCGACAATTCTGTTCAGATTATCGGTATCTCTGCGAAGAGATAATTCTCCCCGAGGAGCTACATTTTCGACGACATGGTGCTTATCGCCTAACACGCTTTCAGGACGCAGCCGCTCAGGTGTACTCCAATCACGCCTTCATGAGTCGCTATATCAATGGGCTGTTGCTATCAGCTGTGCTCTGGGAAAATCACGCGCGATCGATACACCTTTTCAAAACACATTACCTGACTACCTTACCGGCAAACTCTTCTCTCCTAGAGATTGGACCAGGCCATGGATTGTTGATGTATCTCGCTGGTAACCAAACTCAAATCGAATCTCTTGAGGGATGGGACGTCAGCGACGCCAGCATCGAATTAACCCGGCATTCCCTGGCGCACATGCAAGCCAAAAAAAGTCCATTACTCATGCGTCAGGACCTGTTCGAGGCAGAAAATCTGGACTCGCGAGTTGGTCGTTTCGACAGCGTTGTTGTCAGCGAAGTGCTTGAGCACCTGGAACGTCCAGTCGAAGCTCTGGTTCTCATTCGTTCGCTACTTAAACCGGGAGGTACTGTTTGGGTGAACATTCCTGCGAACAGCCCCGCTCCAGATCACCTCTATCTCGTCGAATCACCAGAGAAGGCAGAAGAGTTGATTAGAATGGCCGGTCTTGAAGTAGTCAGCACAAATCCTTTCCCGATGACCGGCAGTACTCTTCAACGAGCTGTTAAACACCGCCTGACAATTTCCTGCTGCATGGTATGCAGGCGCCCAGCTTGAGAACTTACTTCAATTATTCTTATGAAGATCTCAGCAGGGAAGTCAAGAAGGATCACCAGCTTCTCGATTTCTGAGTTCGAACAAGATCGGTTCAGCTCTTTGTCCGGTGATCACAATCCGATACACAAGATGCGCGACATTGCTCGCAAAACGGTGTTTGGTGACGTGGTCGTACATGGGATAAACGCGCTACTTCGAGCGACGGAGCTCGCACACCAAGCACTGCAGCTCCCGCTGCAACGTACGACCTTCATTTCAGTACAGTTTTCGAAACCAATCTATGTCGGTGAACGGGTGGATTTGTTTTTGGTCAGTCTGGACGAAAGAGCGGCTAGATTGGTGGTGCGGGCTGGCGTTACAGATCTGCTCAAGATCAGATTGAACTTCGATGCATCCCCCAAGCCGTGCAGCGCACTTCTGGTCGGTCTGGGGCGAACGACCCCGCCAAGTCGCGAGGCGCCTCTTAGAAACATCAATCAACCGCTGCCACCGGACTCGATGCCGCTCCGAGTCGACGCGGAGGCACTGAACACCGCCTTCCCTGCGCTTTCGGCTGTTTGGGGAGAGCAGCTCCTGGCATCGATCACTTTGCTCTCCACAATCGTGGGCATGGAATGGCCCGGGCTGAATTCTCTGTTCGTCGAGGCGAAGATTGATTTTCGAAAATCCGATCTCAATGATCTGAACTTCTCGGTGCTGCGTAGCGATCCTGAACGTGGCTTTACAATAATCTCTGTTTCTGCTCCAGACATCGATGCGACGTTGATGGCGTTTTTTCGACCCCCTCCTGTCGTGCAAGCCTCGGCAAAAGAGCTTGCAACCAAGGTGATGCATGGCGAATTCTCGGGCGTACGAGCAATCGTCGTAGGTGCATCCAAGGGACTTGGTGAAATCGCAGCCAAGTTATTGGCCGCAGGTGGAGCGGAAGTCGTACTCACCTCCCGATCAATAGGTGACGATCTGAAGCGTGTTTCCGATTCGATCACTGATATCGGAGGTTTCTGCACGACTTCGGTGTTCGACACTGCGGCCTTAGAGACCTCGACTCTGCCAACGGCATTCCAGAAACCGGAGCTGACGCTTCTGCTTTACTTCGCGAGTCCGCAGATTTTCAGACGTCGCTCGGCACACTACATGAAGGAGTGGCTCAGCGAGTTCACCGCTGTATATGTTGATGGAGTGGTCAACGCGATAAGCCAAATCCTCGAATCGACCGAGGGACCGCTAGGCGTCTTCTATCCTTCGACGGAGGCGCTAAACTTTCCAATGGGTGAACTTATTGAGTACACCGCCGCAAAAGCAGCGGGAGAAGCGGTTTGCGCAACCCTCGCAACTGAGAATCCTCGCATTCACCTACTGTCACCAAGGCTCCCTCGATTGCTTACCGATCAAACCAATTCTATCGTTGCGGTAGACACGCCCGACCCGGCTGACTTGTTACTTCCCTACCTCAGAGGTATGCGCGAACATTGCAAAGCCATCTCGTGATCGCTTTCTCTGGAAACCGATTTCGTTATGCGGCTCTAGCCAGTCCGAGCAATTCAGTTCGCTGAGGTGCAGCTGCTACACGCCCCAATCAAATCGCCAAGAGTTCCGTTTCAAACAACAGCCCCAGCTTCGGAGTGATCAAATGTCCATCCGCTCCCATCAGATATGTGAGCGCTGCATCATGGATACCTCAGATCCACACATCCACTTCGACAACGATGGTACTTGTTCCCACTGCAAGTTCTTCGATGAGAGCCAGGCTGGTTCCTGGCAGCCCAACGCGGAAGGAAAACAAGCGTTTGAAGCCATAGTCAGCGCAATCAGAGAGGAGAACCGATTCGCAGCCTACGATTGCATCATCGGCCTCAGCGGCGGCCTTGACAGCGCCTACCTCGCTTACGTCGCTCGCCGACAGTTCGGACTTCGCCTGCTGGCTGTCCATGTCGATGGCGGATGGAACTCCGAACTCGCAGTCAGAAACATCGAAGGTATCGTCAAGACACTCGATATCGAGTTGCATACGCTGGTCGTCGACTGGGAGGAGATGCGTGATGTGCAGCGTGCATTCCTGCGCGCAGGTCTGGCCAACCAGGACGTCCCCCAGGACCACGCGTTCATCGCCGGCCTATACGGTGAGGCTGTGAAACACGGCATTCGTCATGTTCTGAGTGGCGGCAACTTCGCGACCGAGTCCGTGCTCCCGACCGAATGGGCTTACAACGCCATGGATCTGCGCCACCTGCGTGCCATACATCGCCGGTTCGGAGAGCATCCCCTGCGGAATTTTCCGACCGTCAGCTTCTTCCAGTACTACTTCTGGTATCCGGTGGTGAAACGCATGACGGTGCTCAGACCGTTGAACTACCTGCCCTACAACCGCGATGACGCCATCCATGTCCTCGAGCGGGAAACCGGGTTCCAGTACTACGGTGGCAAACACTTCGAGTCGGTGTTCACCAAGTGGCAACAACTCTTCTATCGGCCAATGAAGTTCGGTTACGACGAGCGCCGCGCCTATCTTTCGAGCCTGGTTCTTTCCGGGCAGATGCAAAGGGCAGACGCCCTGGAGGAGATCAGGAGACCCGGCTATACGGATGCGGAACTCGATGCTGCAACCGAATACGTTCGCAACAAGCTGGGTTTTTCTGCAGCAGAGTTTGCCGACATCCTCGCTGCGCCACCAGGGACGTTTCGCGACTACCCCTCCAACCACCATCTCTTCGCGATGAAGGACAGGCTCAAACACCGGCTTGCCACAATGGGCATCCGCCTGCGGAGACGCTCCTGAACTTCGTGACAAACACTGACAGGCTCATCACACCATGTGCGGGATAGCCGGAATCATCGCCCGCCGGGGTATGCCGGTTGATTTCAACAGGTTGACCGCCATGTGTGATGCGGTGGCCCACCGGGGGCCTGACGACTCAGGTTTGTGGATCCAGTCCAACGTCGGCCTAGGTCACCGCAGACTTGCCATCGTCCATGTCTCCAAAGACGGTGTTCAGCCGATGCGTGACTCCGCGTCGGACCGGCGCATCGTCTTCAATGGCGCCATCTACAACTTCATCGAGTTGCGCACAGAGCTGAGCAAAAGCGGCTACCACTTCCGGACCGGTACCGATACCGAAGTCATCCTCGTCGCCTATGACGCCTGGGGGGCAGACTGCGTCAAACGGTTCAACGGCATGTGGGCGTTTGCGATTCATGATCCCCGCAAGAACATTGTGTTCTGCTCCAGAGACCGTTTCGGTGTACGACCTTTCTACTACGTGGACTCTGCGGAGAGCTTCACCTTTGGTTCGGAGATACGCCAGGTTCTGCCGGCTCTTCCGCACCGCAGGGCCAACTCCGGGCGTTTGTACAAATTTGTCTTTTCGGGATTCGCTGAAGACCGAACCGACTCTTTTTTTGCCGGCGTGCAGAAGCTGCCTGCTGGTCACAACCTCACTTACGACCTCGCTTCACACAAGTTCACTCTGAATGAGTGGTACTTGCTCGAGCGACGCCCGGAGCTGGAAGCGCTCTCACTGGAAGACGCCACCAGGCTGCTTGCGGATCGCCTGCAGAACGCTGTTCGTCTGCGCTTGCGATCCGATGTCCCTGTCGGCACGTGCCTCAGTGGAGGTCTCGACAGTTCCAGCATCGCTGCGATCGCCGCACCGCTTTACCGAAACGATGCTGGCCGTAAGTTCTGTGCCGTTACCGCCGTCAGCGAAGACCCGGCGAATGACGAATCTGCGCATGCCGAGGTCGTTGCCCGCTACGCCGGTCTGCAGTGGATAACCGTGAAACCGGACGCCGCCGATTTCGAGTCGGCGCTCTTCGATATTGTCGACGCCCAGGAAGAACCGTTCGCCAGTCCATCGATCTGCATGCAGTATTTCGTCATGCGTGCCGCGCGCGATGCCGGCCTCAAGGTCATGCTCGACGGTCAGGGCGGCGACGAAACACTTCTCGGTTATGAGCGCTACTACGCACCGCACCTCTTGTTCACTCGAAAAACGCTGGGATCGGGAGCCATGCTGCGCGAGTTCAGCGCAAGCACTCGCAACAACCAGCGAATGACCGCCGCCACTCTCGTGGCTTATCTCACGCTTTTTTCTTCACCCGGTCTGCGTCAGCTGATGTATCGATATCGGCATCGCTACCTGCTGAAAGTGCCATCGGTCCCGGAGCATCTGCAGGCCTATCACGACGCAGGCGATGACTTTTTCAAACTGCAACGTCTGGAAATCGAGACCACCAATCTGCCTCCTCTCCTGCGCTACGAAGATCGCAATGCCATGCGCCACGGCATCGAAACGCGACTGCCTTTTCTGGATTACGAACTCGTTGAAACAGCGCTGTCACTGTCGGCGACGCACAAGATGCACGATGGCTGGACAAAATATGTACTGAGACACGTCATGGCCAACAAGCTGCCGGCAGACATCGTCTGGCGGAAGGACAAGCGTGGTTTCGAAGCGCCTTCTGCCATCTGGTTGCGGAATCTCGAGGTTGCGATGTCCGCAGCTGTGGGACAGTCGCGTCTGCTGGCAAACATCTGCGACACAGGAAAACTGGCAGCGCTGTACAAACACCTCGATCCTGAAAGCCGGTGGCGACTGTACAGCGTTGCGTTATGGGAGAGACAGTTCGGCGTCCTGCCTTGAGGCCATTCGACTCCGTTCCGGCGGAGGCAACCGAACTGAATCTGCCTACGGTTGCCAGCGGACAAAGTTGGCCATCAGGTTCATGCCGAACCGATGGCTCTTCTCAGGATGAAACTGCACCGCGACAACGTTGTTCTTGCCGATTGCACAGGCGAAATCAATACCGTAATGACAGCTGGCAACCACATCTTCCGCCCGGTCCGCCTGCACGCAGTAGGAGTGGACAAAGTAGAAGCGCGCATCCGTCGTCAGCCCTTCGAGAACAGGATGCATCTGCCGTGGAACAATCCTGTTCCATCCCATATGCGGAACACGCAATACACCTTCAGCCGTGTTTCTGGGCAATCGAACCACATCGGCCTCGAACCACCCCAGACCTTTCTGCTCGCCCTCTTCACTTCCGCGGCACATCATCTGCATGCCAAGGCAGACACCGAGACAGGGAATACCCCGCTGCAGCACGACTTCTTCCAGACAATCCCACATGCCGAGCTTGCGCCACGCGTTGACGCCGGCATCGAAACTGCCAACCCCGGGCAGGATCAGCCTTTCCGCCCTGCGCACCACTTCGGGATCTTCCGTGATCGTGCCGGTGGCGCCGACCTTCTTCAGCATGTTCACGATCGAACCGACATTTGCCGTCCCTGAGTTGACCACGACGATCAAACCACACCTCCGGAATTGACTGTCGCCATGCGACGCGACAATACAAAGTGGAACCAGACACCTGCGGTGAAAGCCACAGAGAGCTGAGACAACCGGACCAGAAAAGCCAACAACAGGCCTTGTGTCAGATTAAAACCAAACTCCGCGGCGACCAGCATCACCGAAGCGTCGTAGGTGCCAGCCGCCGCAGGTGCGATTCGAAAGAGCAGCGCCAGATCTGTCAACGCCGAAAACACGCCAGTGGCGAGCACCGGCAGCTCGAGATCCATCATCGCCGCCGAAAACCAGTACATCAGTGCGTAGGCAACAAAAATCGCTGCCGTCCAGCCGACTGCACGGAAGAAAACGGCTGGGCGGGCGAGAAGGGTATAGACGGCGTCCAGCACGCCTTCCACCTTGCGACCGATGGCACCCAGAAACACTGGCACACGGATGCGGAAGATGCAGATGAAGAGACTGCCTGCAAACGCGCCTCCCAGGACTGTGAGTGTCACGTAGCCTTGTTCCAGCATTGCAAATCCAAGCAGGGCCATACAGAGCAACCCCAGGGCGCTGAACACGAAGATCTCGACGATGAACAGTGCCGAGGTCGAGCCGATGAACCGTGCGTACTCAAATCCGTGGATCCGCTTGAGATACAGACCGCGGAATGCGAAGCCGGAAAACGGAAAGATGTAGTTCCAGAGCGTTGTAACGACCGAACATCCGAAGTGCTCGGAAGCCGTGAGCGCGATACGTTCGGGTTGCAGGATGTCCCGCAGCAGAAAACCCTGGAACACCGCATAGGCCAGCGCCGCGCAGACCAGCGGTACTCCATAGCCCCATTTGATTTGCGACAGTGAGGGAACAAATTCACGCCCTTCATGGACCAGCCACGCTGCGGCAGCAACGAAAAGCAGCGTAAAGAGGATGGAGAGCCAACGCGACAGCATCAGTTCAGCCTGATCGGCTGGTGAGTGCATCAATCATGGGGCGGGGCGGAAAGCTGATCAGAACCGCGCGGCGGGGACCGTGGAACACAAAGAAGCTGCCACCGGTCAACGCAGATACACCGGCGCCACTGACCGCTTCCTGCATGTGTTCAATGGCACCAAGCCCGCCACCGGCCACGACCGGAATGGTCAGCGCCGCCGTTACTGTTTTCAACAACGGCACATCGTATCCATTGCGATCACCATCCCGCTCAACGCTGGTGATCAGGACTTCTCCTGCACCAAGCCTCTCCGCTTCACGAGCCCACTCGACAACATCGAGCCTGGTGTTTTTTCGCCCGCACTGGATCGCGACAACGTTTTTGCCAAAGAAGGTCTTCGCGTAGTCAATCCCGACCACAACGCTGCTCGATCCGAACGTATCCGCCAGTTCGGTGATCAGTGCCGGTCGTTCAACTGCCGCGGTGTTGATCAGGACCTTTTCGGCACCTGCCTGTAACAGGCTTCGCGCCTGCTCAACCGTCGAAACACCACCCCCTACAGTCAACGGCATGAACGCCTCGGCGGCAAACTGCCGGACAAATTCCACGTCGATGGGCTGGCCCTTCGCGCTGCCTTCGATATCGATGACCGCGATCTCGTCGACCTCTTTGTCATTGAAAATCCGCACCGCGTTGATCGGATCGCCGACGTATTTGTGGTCCTTGAATTTCGCGCCTTTGTACAGACCCCGACCTTTGATCAGCAGCGTCGGAAACACCCGAACGGACAACATCAGATCATCCCAGGTATTTCAGGTAGAGGAGTTTTGGAATCAGCCCGATCTCGGACAACAGGTGGATCGGCCATCGAAACGCCCGCAGCAGAGGGTAGTAGGACGGATATTCCATGTAGCTCTTCGGAGGAAGGTTCCAGATGTCCTGCCACTCCTCCTCGGTGAGATCGAGTTTCGACAGCACATAGGGAATCAGTGTCTCGTCGTACTCGTACTCGTGTGTGTCGAGATAATTCAGCGCGTGAGAGCGGTCCTCCTGGCCGGAGCGGATCAACGCCGACATCTCCGTCCTGCGTTTGTCGACCCGGAATTTTCCCGGCAACAGATAGGACTGGATGAACTTGGTGTACAGCGACTCATGGTGGTGCCCGCCGTAATAGGTCCACTTCAGTTCCCTGGTAATGAGCGCGGTGATTTCAGCCTGGTTGTAGGGCCGGAAATTCAGGATCGGTACCGTCTTGATTCGATGCCCGAACATGAAACGGACTACGTCAAAGGCGGTGAAATTCTGATCGGAACTGAAGTTCCGGGAACCAAATCGTTTGCGTATTGCACTGATGTAGCGGCCGTCAAAATAAGTCCAGCCACGCGGGGCTACCCCTTCTGTCCTGAAGGAGTGTCCGTTGAGGATGTATCTGATGCCTTCCTTGGCGGCCACCCGATGCAGAACGCTGTGGATGGCGACGTCAGTAGGGATCTCAACGTCTGGGACAGAGGCGCGCAGAAACGCCTTTTGAATATCCTTGAACTCTTCCCAGTCCGCAACGTGGGTTTCAAGTTCAACGCCGAGGATATTGACGCTGTTCTTGATGTTGGTGACGGCGATCTCCGAATTCCAGCCGTTGTCAAAGTGAACGGCCAACGGACGCAGCCCGAGCTTGCACGCGGTGAGCAACAACCATGTGCTGTCACGTCCTCCGGAGACTCCAACGACACAGTCATGGTTCTTGCCCCGTCCGGCGGCTTTCATCTCCTCGACAACCGCCGCGAGCCGGCGCTCGCCTTCTTCGCCCAGTGGGTACATCGTATCCAGGACATCGTGGATGTGGCAGAACTGGCAGACCCCGGCGGCATCGAAATGGATTTCGGGAATCGTCGTATCCATGATGCACCGCGTGCATACCTGGTAGGTTCGAGTAGGGTCTGCGTACGAAGATGGCTTCATTAGGAATCGGTCCGGCCAGAGTTTAGAGTCGAACGGAATCCGGGCCAGACTGCCCACCGCCCGGTTCAAGAATGATGTTTCGAAATTCAACTTCCGGCATCTCCCCAGCCTTGCCACGAAAGTCTCTTTCCCAACGGGTCATGACAGCGAGGCGCATCACACGGAAGTGGTCCCCGGTTCGTATCAAGGTTGTCGTCGGTTTGCCCGAAAAATCGCCGGGCGCACCGGATTCTCTTTGGGGAGCCATCCTTGAAATCAATGCGCCAGACGCGAGTGGCGGGCAATCCGGGGGCTGCAGGCGAACACTCATTTTTCGCCACTCACGCGATGCAAATGCGAGGACCGTTCGTTGCACGGGAATACCGGATGCAGCCACTTGATGCTGTACTTCGTTCGAATCGGTGGTTAGAACCCTGCCTAACCAGGTCGTATCCGGGGAAAGTTCCTGGGCAGAACTTCGACTGTCGGTCGCGCACCGAAGTTCGGTAAAGAACCGGCCTTCACCACGTACTTCAAACTCAACAGCGCTCGCCCCGGCGTCCCTGGGGACCGTGAACGCTGCTGACTCCATTTCCACGGGATAAGCCCCGGCATGTTTCAGGAACAATCTGCCCGGATGGCCATTCCGCCATCCCCACTTGATCGCTGTTGTCTCGATGGCCTGAAGTGACCAACCCCGCCACCTTGCCTGCACCACCTCCATGGAAGAGCTGCTGCCTGCTAACCCTGACTCGCGAATCCGCGTTTCGCCCGCCTCTAGTCGGCCACGGGACAGAAGTCGGAGCACAATCCGCGCGGTTGCAGAAGGGCAATCCGTGCACTTGGGTGAGATCACATCCTGCGTAAACGTTGCCTGCAGTGATTTGGTACGACCACTTATGTATCCCTGCCATACCGGGATCGCTTGGGGCGGAGAGTCATCGATGTAAATGTGGGCTTCCGCCTGCACCAGGCCTTCACCCTTCACATCCGCTTCGAGCCGGTACTCCTTGCCGACGGCCAATCGGAACGCATCCTGAATTCCGGCCAGATCTGGCGCCACATCGATCGGACCCGGCCCGGAACTCAGGCGCACTTCCTTCGCCGCCGCCGAAATCGCGGGTTCATTGAGCACCGTTGAACTCGTCGGTCCAGCCGTGAAGGCCACATCCTTTCGCCCATATTCTTTGTCAGCCGTCCATAAAGTCCAGTCATGACCGGCGCTCACCTGCTCGTCACCCGGGGTGCTCACGGCAGTTGGTTCGGCGTAAAGCTCGCAGAGCGTGGTCGCACCGAAATGATCCCGCCTTCGCACAAACCGGCCGGAATTGGTGATCTCCACAAGAAAACTGTTGTAAAGCGTGGGCAGTGGCTCTTCGGGAATGGACACGTGGGTGATTCCAAGCCGACGCAGTTCCCGGAATGCAGTATCGACATCGGGTGCCAAGTAGAAGGGCACCATGCGAGGATCGATGTGAGTGATGAAGCGCACTCTCGAATAGAACGCGAACTCGGCTTGCCTCAAGGTGAGTACCCGAATTTCCCGGCGATTCTCCCACCTGTCAAGATTCAACATCTGTACCTGTCCGAGCCGGGACAGCTGAAGTTTGTTTCGTTCGGGCAATAGCAGATTCTGAAGTTTTGTGAGATTGAACAGGTTCATTCGAGCGACCGTATAGTAGGCCACAGGGCCAGTGGTAGAGATCGCTGCCAGAAACAACACCATCCAGAGCAACACCTTCTTCAGCTTCACGAATCCTCTCTCCCTGTTGCGTTGAGTGCGCTCAACCATGATTCAACAAATGGAGAAAAGGACTTCATGACGAAAATCACCAACAGCGGCAGTGTCGTCATCATGTAGCGATAGTTCTTGATGAAGGCGTCCATGCCGAGCACCACGGACACGAACACCATGGCATAAAACTGGAGCACCACAAGAAGTGCCAACCACTCGATACGCGTGCTGCTCGTCAGCGTCAGCAACTTTTTCAGCAACTGCCCGTTCGATTCACTGGAACCGGACATGGCGATTAGCATCGCATTCGAGCGCCGCTGTCGCCGCACAAACACGAAGAGCATGCAAAGGAACAGCCAATAGGTAATCCCGTAGATCTTGGGCTGCGACAATCCTGCGAGAAAACCTACCAACCACTGATCCGCAAAAGTCGCAATGCCTCGCGCCTCCCGGAAATAGGCTTCCCAGTCGAGCTGTGGCAGCGCATAGACAGGAACAGCCCCGAAATCTGCAATGGGGCTGCCAAAGACCAATACGTTATCGATCAGGCGATAGCTCACCAACAGCACCGCAACCACCGATACGGTCGTGGCAATCAGGGTCTTCCTCCAGAAAGTCCCGCGCACACAAAGGAACACCAGCGCCGAGATCAGCAGGCAGCTAAGAATGCCGAGTGAGTGCGCAAAAATTCCGGAGCCTGCGAGAAGGCCCAGTCCGACAACCCTGCGCCAATCCGGAGCGCGCGCCAGAATCGGTACACACAACACCGCGGCGACCAGGAAGAACATGCGAATCTGGTCGATATGGCTCTGCATCGTCGTGAAGAGATAGGCCGGTGTCGCGAGCAACAGCACTGCTCCCCAGGCCCCCAGGGTCCGGCGCATGCCGCCAATCGCATGGACGATGGCAAGCGCTGTACAAACTGCGAACCAGGGCGTTATGAATCGGATGATCAGACCATCTTCCGCATTGCCCTGAAGGAGAAATCCCCATGTTTGTAACGCCACATATCCCATGGGGTGCGACCAGGGCCCGTAATAGTCATCCGCATTCGTCAAATGGACGAACGGATAGCGGCGAGCGGACATCTCTTCGAATACCAGCTTGGCGCTGCCTGCATACTCAAGGGCATCGTTATCGGTCAGCGGCACCACAATCATGGCGAATGCCAGAGCGCCGACAGCAAAGAGCAACACGGCAAGCCCCACCATCGACACCGGATTCAGTCGACGTACGGAGAGCAGATGCGCAGCCGCCAGACGAATGTCGGCCCAAACCAGGGCTGCGGATCGCTGGCGTGAGTAGACAACAGCCGCTGTACCGACGAGCGCGGCGAGAACGGAGAAGATCGCAGTACCTGCTGAGCCACCTGGAAACAGCGTCAGATAGGCCGTTAAAAAATAGGCCAGAAGCACTGGACCGATTCCCAATGAGAGCACTGCCAGCCGGATACGCTCACCCTGTGTCGGCAAGGGCCCGCCGACAAAACGGAAAATCACACAGGCACATGCAGACGCGAGAACAAACGTTCCCAACATTGCAAAAACTGAAACTGTGATCATGTGTGCTCGCCGAGCCTTGGCTTTGCGTGTGGGAGGAAGCGTGGGCAGCGGGTTACTTCCGCACTCACGGGAATTGACGCGATACACTGGTCACCACCGGGCGCATAGTAACGGTCAATCGCTCAAACAGAAACCCGTTAGGCTGCACGATGATCCGCTGCAAACGGGATCGCACTGCACCACCACTGCCGCCAGCTTGTCTCTTGACTACACGCGACCCTCTAGCGGTCACGGCTGGCAGGAGAAACAATCCAGCGGAGGCAGATGGCTGCCGTCCGGGTGCAAGCCGGAGCGACGAGTGGACCTGCAAAAGTGACTCTGAAGGCTAAAGCTACCCGCCCTGTAGTTGCAGTGTTTGGCATCTCCAGCCAAGCCGGCCAGCCATTGGTCGATCATCTGCAGCGGGACGGTTATTGCGTTCATGGCATTTCCCGCCAGCTCGGCTGGAGTCGTGCCGGCATCGTGATGCACCACTTTGACCAGGCAGGCCTCACCGTCACTCCACCGCTTTCAGAAGTCTTCTGCCTGATCAGCCTTGCCCCGCTTCCCGGCCTGGGAGCATTGCTGCCTCATCTCGATTCCACGCCTGCCCTGCGTCGCGTGATTGCCTTCGGGACAACCGGCATATTCACCAAGGCTGATTCGTCATCACCAACCGAACGCGCCTTCGTAGAGTCGCAGATCCATGCGGCGCGGCATCTGGCAACCTGGTCAGAGCGTCGTGGCATCGTCTGGACCGTGCTTCGGCCAACCATGATGTATGGCGTCAACCGGGACCAGAACGTTGTTTTTATCCGCTCGATTTTCCGGCGATTCTCCTGTCTTACACTGCCAATCGGTGCCCGGGGGGTTCGCCAGCCGGTGCATGTCGATGATCTGGCGGCCGCGTGTGTGAGCGTCCTCGGACATCCCGCCACTGCCAACAAGGCTTACAACCTGGGCGGCGGCGAGGTGCTCCTCTATGAAGATATGGTGCGACGTATTCGCAGCACCGATGGACATCGGCCAATCCTGATTCCGGTCCCCCGCCTTCTCTACTACCTGTTGATCTTCGGTGCCCGGACACTCCTGGGTCAGTCGTATCTGCGAATCGAAATGGTCGACCGCATGTATGCCGACCTCGTGACCGACAATGGCGCCGCAACGGCAGACTTCGGTTATTCCCCGCGTCCGTTCGAACCGCCAGGACTAATTTGAGTGCAGCGAATCCTCACTTCTGAATGAAGAGCCTGGCAGGGTCGCTCATGTAGAATCGCCTGGAATCACCGACCCGGTGCCGGACGAAAGCGATGTCGGCACCAGTATCAAAGGCAACACCAGAAGGGAGACCCACCTTGGCCAAAGAAGCCTGGATCATCGACACCGCCCGCACCCCACGGGGTATCGGCAAAGTAGGCCGCGGCGCGCTGGCCCACCTGCACCCGCAGCACCTGTCCGCGACGGTGCTCAACGCGCTCAGGGAGCGCAACGGCATCAAGACGTCCGAAGTGGATGACGTGATCTGGGGCTGCAGCGCCCAGCGTGGCAAACAGGGCTCCTGCATTGCCCGCATGTCGCTGCTCGCCGCCGGCTGGGATACGCGTGCCAGCGGCGTGACGCTGGACCGCTTCTGCGGCTCAGGCATTACTTCAGTCAATATGGCTGCTGCCAGCATCATGTCCGGTATGGAAGATCTGGTCGTCGCTGGTGGTGTCGAGATGATGTCGTATACCGCCCAGCTCGCCGCCCAAGGTGGTGGTGGCCTGCTCGATGCCGGCAACATGAAGCTGCGTGAGTTGCACCCACAGCCGCATCAAGGTGTGTGCGCGGACGTCATTGCGACACTCGAGGGCATCTCGCGGGAAGACGTCGACAAGCTCGCCTTCGAAAGTCAGCAGCGTGCCAAGCGTGCGATGGAAGGCGGCTTCTTCAATCGCAGTGTCGTACCCGTTTACAACGAAGATGGTTCGCTCGCGCTCGACAAGGATGAGTTCCCACGGCCACAAACCACCCTCGAAGGGCTTGGGCAGTTGCCAGCGGTGTTTTCGAACTTCATGCCGATGCCGGTAGACGAAACCGGTGAGACGTTCGACTCGATCGTGCGTCGCACCTACCCGGACATCAACATCAACCACGTACACCATGCCGGTAATTCGTCCGGTGTTGTCGATGGCTCCGGTGGGGTGCTGCTCGCATCGCCGGAATACGCAAAGGCACAGGGCTGGAAACCACGTGCACGCATCGTCGCCATGGCCAATGCCGCCGGCAGCCCGGAGCTCATGCTGAACGAGCCGGGACCGGCCGCGAAGAAGGTGTTGGCAAAGGCGGGCATGTCACTGAGCGACATCGATCTCTTCGAGATCAATGAAGCGTTCGCCGTCGTACCGTTCAAGTTCATGCGTGATCTCAACGTCGACCCGGCCAAGGTAAACGTCAATGGTGGTGCAATCGCTCTCGGTCATCCCATTGCCGGCACCGGCTCGGTCCTGATAGGCACGATTCTCGATGAACTCGAGCGACGTAACCTCTCCACCGGTCTCGTGACCATGTGTGCTGCTGGTGGCATGGCACCGGCGATCATCATCGAGCGAGTCTGATCGAACCGGGTTCTTTCGGCTGATCCAAGGGCGCCTTCGGGCGCCCTTTGTTTTTCCGCGTCAAAAACTGTTCCAGTGAATGACTGACTCAACAGGCCGGCGCTGCACAGGCATGAATTGGCGCGCCGGATGACCGATCGCCACCATCACACACAGGTGCACATCTTCAGGGATCCTGCAGACCTCACGGATCACACCACCCGCGGCATGATGGAAGGTGGTGAAGCAGGCGCCGATGCCCATTGAGCGGGCCGCAACGATGAGATTCTGCGCTGCCGGGTAGACCGTCGAATACATGAACACATCACTCGGCGCCTGCGGTGGATAGAGCTTGCGACCGCAGCCCACAATCCATGCCGGCACCTTTGCAAAGTTGTTGGCGAGGTGTTCGGCACCGGCATACATGCGCGACTGCACCCCGTCGAGCCCCTGTGGCTTGTTGGCAAACGCCGGTGCCATGCCGGCCTTGATCACCGCACCGATCTTTTCTTTCGCCGCGGTGTCATCCACCACCACAAACTCCCAGCCCTGGCTGTTGCCCGGGCTCGATGCACGGGTCGCGGCGTAGATCAGTTTGGTGAGCACATCACGCGATACCGGTTCTTCCTTGAAGTAACGCATCGCGGTGCAGGTTTCCATGGCTTCGAGCGTGTTCACAGTCAGGTCACTCCTCAATTATTTGAAACCGGAAAACGGATGGGCAGATTGTCTAGACCATTGAGGGTCGCATAGGGGAAGCGCACTTGTGGGCCGTCGGCTTCGAACTCCGGGATGCGCCGCAGGAACTCTTCAGCAAACACCTTGCACTCGAGCCGGGCGAGTGGCGCACCCAGACACTTGTGCATACCCTGGCCAAATGAAACGTTCTGCCGCAGATCAACCAGGTCACGAGTGATGTCGAACGTTTCCGGGTTTTCGAATAGTCCGGGATCCCGGTTGGCACTGCCCCACATCAGACAGATCTTCGATTCCTTGGGCACCACATACGGGCCGAGCTGAATCTCTTCATTGTTGGTGCGAAAGAGCCCGTGTACGGGAGCGTCATATCGAAGCACCTCTTCAATCGCCTGATCGAGAAGGCCAGGACTCGCGCGCAGTTTCTGGTACTGCTCGGGATAAGCCAGCATCAGCTTGATGAAGTTGCCGATCAGATTGGTTGTGGTGCCGCTGCCAGCGACCAGCAGGAACTGTGCAAAACTCAGCATTTCCATCATGGAGATGCGTTCTCCATCGACACGCCCCTTGGCGAGCAGGCCGATGAGGTCATCACCCGGATCTTCGCCACGTTTTTCCATCGCGACCTTGTTTTCAATGTGAGGTCGAAAGTACTCCATGAGCGCTTTCACCTTGACCATGCGCTCCGTAGCGAGGGCATCGTTTCCCTTGGAAAATACGGCGCCTGCCAGCACCTCGACCCACTCTCGCAGCATGGCCTTGTCACGCTCATAAGGCAGGTCGAGCATGCGGCAGATCACCCACATCGGTATCGGGATGGCGATGTCGGTGATCACATCACAGCGGCCCTTGTGAATGATCCGGTCGATGAGTGTGGTGACGAAACCGCGTATCGGCCCTTCCATCGCCGCTATCGTGGTGGCGTTGAAAGCGCTGACGATCGCCCGCTTCTGTTTGCCATGCAGTGGCGGATCCGCACTCACCAGACCAGCGCCACTTCCCGGTTGGGCATAAGCGGGCCCCGGACCAAAACGCGCGGAAAAGTTCTGGTTGTCTTTGAGGATCCGGGCGATGTCTTCATAACGGAACACCGAGTACCAGCCATGTTCCGCCGAATGATGAATCGGACACTCACTGATCATCCGCGCAAAGGTCGCACCCGGATTGCGCTGGAAAGTTTCGCCATAGAAATCGAACTCAGTGGTCATGACGTACTCGCTCCCCAGGATCAATCAGACCGTACCCGGCACATCGCCGGTTTCGTGCACCACCCACGAGCGCACCCGGTCGCTCAGCAGAAAGTTGGCTTCGTCCGCACGTATGGCGGCGATGATCACCGGATCTGCCATCCGTGAGCGGAACTCGGCATAGGCCGTCTCGTCTCGAAACCAGATTTCCGTGACCACATCAAAATCAGCGCCATGGCCTTCCGGCAGAAAGGACCGCGTGTATCTGCCGATCATGGGCAGCAGCCGTTTCGCCAACGGCGCGTGGTTGGCCTCGTAGTAGGCGATGAAGTCTTCCCGCGAAACATCCGGTCGTTTTGAAATCAGCACCACGAGCTTGGGCATCTCGTTCCTCCACTTCCCGGGCCGATGATATCCTCGTAGGTAAATCGCGTCACACGGGATCGGCGCACACCAGCCGCCGGGGAGAACTCATGAACATCGGCCACATCACCGCCAAATGGGCATCACGGGCACCGGATTCGGAAGCCATCATCGATGCCACCAACGGGCGAAGGGTGACGTTTGGCGCACTCGATGCGCGTGTGCGCCGGCTCGCCAATGCGCTCATCGACCAACGGGTCGAGAAAGGGGCGCGGATCGGTGTGCTCGCCAAGAACGCGATCGAATATTTCGAAATCTACTACGCCTGCGCGCGTGCAGGCTTCATCGCCCAACCGCTCAACTGGCGGCTTTCCGGGCCTGAACTCGGACGCATTCTCGCCGATGGTGATCCGACCGTCGTGATCTCTTCAGATGAATTCCGCAGGGAACGGGCGGACATGCAATCGGCAGTGGATGCGCCGATCTGGCTGGAATTCGGCGACAACAGTGACGGCAGCTACGAGGCGTTCTTCTCCCGGGCGTCCGATCACGAACCGGTGACCTCCACCACAACCGGCAATGACGACCCCACACTGATCCTCTACACCGGTGGTACAACCGGCATTTCCAAAGGGGCGTTGCACACCCACAAGACCCTGTTCATGGGCATGTTGAACCAGACCGTTGCTGAACGGGTGGTGCCGAGCGATGTCTACATGCTCACCGGCCAGATGTTCCACATCCCCGTGGCTCTCGCCATGAACTACATGGCACACGGGTGTCCGGTGGTACTCATGAACTTCGACGCAGTGCGAGCCATCGAAATCATCGAGGCCGAACGTGTCTCGGCATTCCTTGGCATCACCACCATGCTCAACTGGATGATGGCAGCACCGAACTTCAGAACCGCTGACATATCCAGCCTGCGCAACATCCAGTATGGAGGCGGCCCCATGCCGGCCACTGTTGTGAAAGCGGCGCTGGAGTCATTTCCGTGCACGCTCATCCAGGGTTATGGCCAGACAGAAGGCATGACCATGACGTTCCTCTCCCAGGAGGATCACCGCGACGCCATCAATGGAATTCATCCCGAACGACTGAGCTCATGCGGCCGCGAAGGTTTCGTCACCCAGGTGCGGGTAGTTGATGAAGACGGACGCGTGGTACCCCGGGACGGCAGCACGCCAGGGGAAATCGAAATCCGCTCTGAAGCCAACATGCTCGGTTATTGGCGCAAGCCCGAACTGAATGCGCAGACCTTTCGCGACAGCTGGATGAGAACCGGTGACATCGCCACCTGGGACAGCGATAGCTATCTCTTCATCGTCGACCGCGCCAAGGACATGATCATCTCAGGTGGGGAGAACATCTATTCGACGCAGGTGGAAGCTGCCATCCACAAACACCCGGCCGTGCTCGAAGCCGCCGTCATCGGTATTCCGGATGAAGAATGGGGTGAGGCGGTCAAGGCAGTGGTCGTGCTCAAACCCGGACAAACCGCTACCGCGGCGGAAATCATCGATACCGCAAAGCAGCATCTCGCCTCGTATCAGAAACCGAAGTCCGTGGATTTCGTCGACACCCTGCCCAAGGCACCGACCGGCAAAATTCTCAAACGTGAGCTGCGCGATCGATTCTGGAAAGACCGGGACCGCAAGGTCTGAGTGCTCACTCCGACAGCAGCAGCCCGATCATGAAGCCGAGTTCCAGGTCATCCATTGCGCCCATGCGGTGCGCGCGGATGTACCCGGCCCGGTCGATCAGGATCGAAGTCGGATTGCCTCGCATCCCGTAGGCCTGCATGGTCGCGGGAATCGGCGATCCCGGCACGGCCACATCGACGCCCACCGGATGAGTCACCTTGTACTCGTACAGGAAGGCTTCGAGTGAAACGGGCCGCATGGCATCGTGGTGTTCAAAAACCGTATGCAACCCGATCACGGCGAAATCATCCGACCCCAACCGGCGATGGACTTTCTCCGCTTGCGGAATGCCGTGACTGCCACAGCCCGGACACAACATCTGGAACGAGTGCAGCAGGATCACGCGGCCACGAAGGTTCTCGAGCGATGGTGGTTCCGGGAGACTGGCTGCATTGAACCACTGGCTGACATGCCAGGCGGCTGCGGGCACAGGTTGTTGTGTGGAAACCTTTGTTAACCCGCCAGCGCTGACATATCGACCTGCCCTGTGGTCATCGCGGCAGTAAATCCGCCATCCACGAGCAGGTTTACGCCATTAACGTAACTGGCGAGATCCGAGCCCAGGAACGCGAGTGCTTTCGCCTGATCCCGTGGCGTCGCCACTCTCCCGGCGCCTTCCGCGATCGCCCAATCGATGATCTTGTCGGTCATCGTTGCGCGAAAATCCGGTAACAGCGGCGTATCGACAGGTGATGGACAGATGCTGTTGACCCGAACGCCCTGCCGGATGGCAGGACGGCTCAGCATCATTGTGTAAACCTGGACGCACTGCTTAGAGAAAAAGTACCCATCAGCAATCACCGGCATCTGGTCGTGAATCCAAGCCACACCCTCATCCCAGCCCTGGATCGCGAGCAGTTTGCGAATGACCTCGAGATTGCCCGGCCACTGATTACCGGCGGTTGAAGCGGTGTTGACGATGGCACCACCCGCCTTCATGCCTGGCAGCAGCCGCTCGGTTAGCCGCTTGAGACCCAGAATGTTCACACGCATGACCTGTTCCGCAGGCCGCGTTGCGGCAATACCGGCATTGTTGAAGAGCACATCGACACCATCGCCAATGGTGCTGGCCGCAGCATCGATCGACACGGGATTACCCATGTCGGTTGTTATGAAACGCTCGATACGCGCTGTCGGCTCTTTCAGATCCAGGACAGTAATGTCATCCGCTCCCAGTTCCCGCAACACCTCGATGAGCGCCGCGCCGATTCCGGAAAAGCCACCGGTCAGAACCACTCGTTTACCGGCATAGGAAATGTCGCGCATGAAGTACCTGTTTGGCAGAGAATGGGCCGCGATTCTGGCATACAACGCGGTGATCACAACACGATGGTCGACATCGAAGCGCTCAAATCAAAATACCTCAACCTCGTTTTCGACCGGCGCGATTTCACGGTGCAAGCGGAGAACTCCGCGACCGTTGCGCGCATCTCCGGCGAGACCAGACCTGAGTACATTGATCCCGCACACGCCGCGTTCGAGGTGTTTCCCGCCTACATCGCGAGTCTGTCGTCAGGCCGCCACCTGCCTATCGACTTTCCAGCTCTCGGGGGCCTCCCCGTCGATGGCGGCAAGGCGGTGACTTCTCTGCAGCCGGTGCCGGCAGGTGTCCCACTCAATGGACGTACCCATCTGCACGACATCTATGACAAGAGTGGCCGGAGTGGTCGCATGGTGTTCCTGATCTCCCGGATGGAGATCTACGACGCCGCAGAAAAGCTTCTCGCCCTCGCCGACAGCCGCATGGTGATCCGCGAGCGGAGCGAATCATGAGCATCCAGTCGATCACCGATATCGAGTTCGGCATGGAGCTCGGACCCTACCTGCCAGACACTGCCCTGCCGAACTCCGCCGCTGTGGCCGATGCCGTCGGCTGGGGAAACGCGGCGCGGTTTACCAATCACGAACGCAGCCGGAAAGAAGGCCTTCCTGGCGCGCTGGTGCCCGGTATTCTCGGCATGGGCTTCCTCTGCGCCTTGATTCACCGCGAAATTCCGGCGGCGCGCATCCAGAAAGTCGACTGCGTTTTCAGGGCACCGCTCATCGCCGATCAGCCGTGTGCGGTGACTGCGATTGTCACCGACATCGATACGACAGCAGGGACAGCAGAACTCGACCTGCTGATCCGAAACGAGACCAATGAGACTCGTGTTGTCGGCACGGCCACCATCAGGATGCCAAAATGAAGAGGCACATCTTCTGCTTGCTGGTATTGATCCCCGGCCTTGTATTTGCTCACGATAAGGTTCTGCTGTGGGGGGACACACATCTGCACACGAACAACTCTTTCGACGCCTTCCTCAACAACAACGTCTCCGCTGATCCAGACACAGCGTTTCGCTGGGCGAAAGGTGAGCCGGTCATTCACCCCTATAACCGCAGCCGCGTGCAGATCGGTCAGCCCCTCGACTTCCTCGTTGTATCAGACCACGCCGAGTTCTTCGGCGGGTTTCGCAGTATCTACCTGAACGGTATCGCCAACAGCGAAGAAGATGGTCCCATCGACAGGCTGCTCAACTGGTACAAGGCGCGTGTGGTACGTGAGGCTATCGACAACCGCGAAGGTCCACAGATGTTCTCCAGCGTCCTGCCTGAGACCCAATCGCCAGAGGAGGCCGCGAAGCGGTGGAGTGAAGCTGCCGCGGGTCCGTTACCACCTCAGCCCGGGGCCACGACGGATGCCTGGCTGTCGTTTGCCGATGCCGCCGACCATCACAACCAGCCTGGAAAATTCACCGCATTCATCGGCTGGGAATGGTCCTCGACCCCCGGCGGCGCCAACCTGCATCGCATCATCGTGACCAACGCCGATGGGGCTGCCGCGCGCACGTTCGAACCCCTGTCATCAGTGATAAGTCCCTACCCGGAGGATCTCTTCAACTGGCTCGATCGCACCAGCAAAGAAACCGGCGTCAGCTTCCTGTCGATCCCGCACAACTCAAACCTCTCCAAAGGTCTGATGTTCTCGGACCGTACCCTGCGAGGTGAAGCGCTCACCGCAGAGCAGGCTCGTCAGCGCGCGACCTGGGAGCGGGTGGTGGAAATGACGCAGATCAAGGGCGATTCGGAAACCCACCCGACTCTCTCGCCTGACGATACGTTCGCAGACTTCGAGCGGTACAACTTCTACCTGCAAAAGTCCCCGGAGCCCTACAAACCGGGGGCAGCGGACTTTGTGCGCCCGGCGCTGCGCACCGGTCTTGCCCTCGAAAGAAGCCTCGGTATCAATCCGTTCGACTTCGGCCTGATCGGCTCCACCGATTCCCACACCGGTTTGTCTTCGGCGGAAGAGCCGAACTTCTGGGGCAAGATGGCCACCGACTCTACCCCGGAAACCAAAGCCCAGGATGCGCTGGCGAAAGGTCCCACCGGCTGGACCATGTCGGCGTCCGGACTGGCTGCGGTCTGGGCAGAAGAAAATTCCCGGGATTCGATCCTCGCTGCCATGAAGCGCCGTGAAGTGTACGCAACCACAGGGCCACGCATTCGCGTGCAGTTTTTTGTTACCGCCGAAGAAACACTCGCCGCTTCTCCTGCCGGCGGTGCTCCGTTGCCTCCTGACTGGAAGACGACTGCTGGCGACCTTTCGCCGATGGGTAGCGACGTCAAACGCAGTGCGAACCAGCGATTCATCGTGCAAGCTCTGCAGGATCCGCAGGAAGCACCGCTCGACCGGATCCAGATCATCAAGGGCTGGATTGATGCCGTCGGTGAGACCCACGAGAAGATATTCGATGTCGCCTGGTCAACACCGAGGAATCTCTGGAACGGCGCTCCTGAACCTGTACCCGATGAAGTGGATCGGCGAACGGGGCGACGCACAGGCACAACCGGCGCGGCGGAACTGTCTGCTGTGTGGATCGATCCGGAGAGCACAGCCGATGAAAAGGCCTTTTACTACGCCCGGGTCCTGCAGGTACCGACCGCGAGACACAGCCTGCTCGATGCGCTGGCGCTCGGCAAAGACCGCTCGCAGGAGGGACCTGATGTCATTCAGGAGCGTGCCTACACCTCACCGATCTGGGTCGGCCTCTGAACCCTAGTACTTCAGGGGGAAACGTCAAACGTTCTCGGCAAGCATTGTGTACATCGGATCTTCCGGATACCGGGTACCACGGGCGAGGCCATCGAAGGGTGGCCCCTGGTTGATCGATGACGCCGTCGTATTCTGGTTCCAGTCCATGAGCACCTGACGGTGGCGGATCTTCCAGACGTTGCCGCGTTTTTCGAACCGGTCGAGGTAACGGCCGAGATAGGTCATCTCGGTGCCCGCGCCATCCTCTTCCCGACGATAGTGATACGCGGTGACGTAGGTCTCTACCTGTGCTCGATTGCCACGGATGTCGGCGAGGATGTTGGTGATGGTGTGCTGGGTGGCGTAATAGCGCTTGATGCCGTTTGGCAGATAGGCGCAGAACTCGTGGGCATTGCCGTTGAAGCCGCCATAGGCCACCGTTGAATCAGGCCAATAACACGACTTGAGAACGGTCTCGTCGGCGCGATCCACGCCGCGACTGTGTTTGGCGAGCACTTCCTGGATCGCAAGTCGATCACCGATCATGGTCATATCAGGAACAGTACCGGTTTCCATCTGAGACTCTCCCGCGGTTTTGAGCCTTACACTACCGCTACGTTCCCTTGTTGTCACAAGGCCAACGGCACCTGGTCAAACGCGTCTGGTCACCTGCGGCGTCCGATGAGCCGCGCCAGCAGGACCGTTCGCCCATCCGGGTCCATCACCGGACCTTCGTCGTAGTACATAATTTCAAGACCCTGTGCCGTCGCAAGCAGTGCGCCGGGAGCAGCGCGGAATGAAGATGGCGCCGGAGCGGCATCACCCTGCCCGCTTTGCAACAAGACTTCGCACACAAGAACACCACCGGAGTCCAGCCTGTCGACAAGCGTCGGGAGGAGCTTCAGGCTGAGGAAACGCATTTTGATGATCAGGTCGAACCGGCCTTCGATGGAGAGCCCCTGATCGAGATCCAGCTCGACAGTTTCGATTCTCCCGACGCCGGCGTGATCACCGAGCCGTCGCAGGGCGACGTCTGATATGTCGACAGCAGTGACCTGGTTTCCGCGCTCCGCCAGCCAGAGCGAGTTACGACCTGCACCACAAGCCACGTCAAGTGCCCGGCCGACCGGCAGCCGGTCCTGCCACTCCACCAACAATGCAGACGGATGCGTGCGCGACTCGTAAGCGCCGTCCAGGTAGCGCGTGTTCCACTTCGAACGATCTTCGCTGCTCATGCGTATCCGACCCCCGGTCTGATGACGGGAATTTTCGCAGGGAAGCAGCCTTCCCCGCATCGGGGACCGCGTCAGGTGTAAGCTCTTGCGAGCCCGATAAGAAAAAACCGGACCTGCGACCGTGCCAGTCGATCCTGATACCCAGGCCGTTCTCGACCTGCTCAGACAACTCGGAGCCCCCGAGTTTTCAACGTTGACACCGGAACAGGCACGCAAGCTGAGCCTGGGGCCACCTCCCGCCGTGCCAACCGCAGTGCATGGGGTCGAAAACCGCAGCATCGCAGGCTCCGAGGCTGACATTCCGATCCGGATCTACAAGGCCCTGTCTGAGCGGGCCAACCGCGGCGCACTGGTGTACTTCCATGGCGGCGGTTGGGTGATTGTGAGCCTCGACAGCCATGATGAAACCGCTCGGCGACTCTGCGCAGGTTCCGGATGTACCGTCATCAGCGTGGACTATCGCCTGGCACCGGAAACCCGCTATCCCGATGCGATGATCGACTGTTTCGACGCCACCTGCTGGGTTGCCAGGGAGGCAGCGACTCTCGGCATCGACGCCACCCGGATTGCAGTGGGCGGCGACAGCGCCGGCGGCAATCTGGCCGCCGCAGTGGCGCTGAAGGCCCGCGACGACGGCGGGCCGGCACTTGCGTTCCAGCTCTTGATCTATCCGGTAACGGAGCCGAATTTCGAGACCCGTTCCTATCAGGACAACGCAACCGGTTACCTGCTGACACGCAGCGCCATGCAATGGTTCTGGGATCACTACGTGCCTGGCGCGGAAGCCCGCAATCAGGCCTACGCATCACCCCTGCGGGCGACGAACCTGCGTGACCTGCCACCCGCTCTGGTGATCACCGCGGAGTTCGACCCGCTGCGTGATGAAGGCGAGGCCTATGCGCGGGCACTGGCCGCGGCCGGTGTCGATACCGGGCACACGCGTTACGACGGTGTAGTGCACGGATTTTTCGGTACGCATTCAACCGTTGCGAAATCCCCGGCCGCCATCGACCGGGCAACCCGGGCCTTGCGCTACTATCTCGGAGGCTGATCGTGCGTTTTAACAACATTCTCGAAACCATCGGCAATACACCCGTCGTCCGCATCAACAAGCTGGCGCCGACTCACGTGACGATGTACGTGAAAGTCGAATCCTTCAACCCGCTGGCATCGATCAAGGACCGTCTTGCCTACGCAATCATCAAGGACGCCCGTGACAGCGGCGCGCTGAAGCCCGGCCAGCCCGTTGTCGAGGCCACGTCAGGAAACACCGGCATCGCCCTCGCGATGGTGTGTGCCGCGCTCGGGCATCCGTTTGTCGCCACGATGGTAGAAACCTTCTCCATCGAGCGGCGCAAGATCATGCGGGCACTCGGTGCCAAGGTGATTCTCACCCCGGCTGCCGAGCGAGGTTCAGGCATGGTTCGCCGGGCTGCCGAACTGGCCGAAAAACATGGATGGTTTCTTGCGCGTCAATTCGAAAACCCGGCCAACCCGGCCTACCACGCGCAAACCACCGGCCCGGAAATCCTGCGGGACTTCGCCGGAGAGCGGCTCGACTTCTGGGTTACAGGTTGGGGAACCGGCGGAACCTTGTCCGGCGCAGGGCGGGTGCTGAAGGCCGCACGCCCGAACATCCGGGTCATTGCAACTGAACCGGAACAGGCCGCGTTGTTGTCAGGTGGAACATTCAACCCGCACAAGATCCAGGGTTGGACCCCGGACTTCGTACCCGGCGTTCTGGACCGTGGCGTGGCCGATGAAATCATCCCGGTAAACGAGAACGAATCCATGGCGAATGCCCTCGCACTCGCGCAGAAAGAGGGAATCTTTGTGGGAATTTCTGCGGGAGCGACCTTCACCGCCGCCCTGAAGGTTGCCGCCAAAGCACCTGCGGGCTCGGTGATCCTGGCAATGTTGCCGGATACCGGCGAGCGCTATCTGTCGACACCTTTGTTTGCGGGTATTCCTGAAGGCTCAGATGATGAGTGGTTGAATTCCCTAGGCTGAGTTCCCTTGATTGGGTTCTTAAGCAGAATCAGCCGAACTGCCCTTAGAACACCACTGCGAGCGCAAGGTTCATCAAGAGTCCGACCAACGCCAGTATGATCATCGTGTTTCTTGTTCTTGTTTGCATGGCCGCGCCCTCCCTTACTTCATGAAAGATGCATGTATGACTGATGGCGGCGACTGTAACGATGCAATGCAGCACAGGTACTGCGGGTCCGGAGTTTTCGGGCGAATCGGAGTTAAGCGGAGTTAAAAGCTCATGATTGACGTTCACGCATCAGCGATTACACACCTCAACCACCTCATCCGGGGCGACTATTCGGCGGCAGAGCTCTTGACCGCCCACTTTGCACAGATCGACCGCCACGACCCGTCAGTCCGCGCACTCGTCTGGCAGGACCGCGAAAGTGCGGTCAAGGCAGCAGCGACAGTAAAGGGTCGACCGGACGGGCAGCGTCCGCTGCTCGGCCTCTCAATGACCGTGAAAGAGTCGTTCAACGTATCGGGCGCCCCCACCACCTGGGGCATTCCGGCTTTCCGGAACAACATCGCCAGCGCCGATGCGGTGACTGTTCAGCGGCTCCGAGCCGCAGGCGCGATCGTCTTTGGCAAATCAAACGTGCCGGAAAATCTCGCCGACTGGCAGAGCTACAACAGCATCTATGGCCAGACCAACAATCCATGGAATCTGAATCGATCACCGGGCGGATCGTCCGGCGGATCTGGTGCATCACTGGCTGCAGGATATTCGGCGCTCGAACTCGGTTCGGACATCGGCGGCTCGATTCGCAATCCGGCCCACTTCAACGGGGTGTTCGGACACAAACCCACCTGGGGGCTGATCCCGTCCCGCGGTCAGAACCTCCCGCCAGCCATTGCGGAGCCGGATATCGCCGTCGTCGGTCCGCTCGCGCGCTCTGCCTTTGATCTTGAGCTGATGCTGGATGTGCTCGCTGCACCTGATCTGCTCGATAAAGGGCTGCGTTACGAACTCAAGGGATTGCCCTATCGCAACCTTGGTCAGCTGCGTGTCGGTGTCTGGGCCAATGATCCGGTGTGCCCCGTGAGCCGCGAAACCGAGAGTCGGGTTCTGAAGGTCGCGGATGCGCTCGCACAGGCCGGAGCCTACGTGAACCACGACGCTCGCCCTGAGTTCACCTCGCAGCACAACCACGATGTCTACACTACGCTGCTCTTTTCGTTCCTGGCGGTCAGTTTTCCTGACGAGGAATACAACGCAATGAAGGCGGCGGCAGCACAGATCCCCGAGGGCGCCAACGATCCGGCTTCGCGGATGCCGAAGATCGCAACGCTGAACCATCGCGACTGGCTTCGTTACAACAACATGCGCGACTACCTGCGCTGGGCCTGGCACCGCTTCTTCGAGCAGTACGACATCCTGCTCGCCCCGCAGAATCCGACGCCGGCGTTCCCCCATGACCATGGACCCCCGGAACAGCGCACCGTCACCGTGGACGGCAATCCACAGGACTACATGCAACAGATCTTCTGGGCGGGTCTGATCGGTATCTCGAGGCTGCCTTCAACGGTGATACCGACAGGGGCCGGTGAAGAAGGATTGCCTATCGGCGTACAGATCGTTGGGAATGCGTTCGATGATCGCCTGACGATCCAAGTGGCACAGGAACTGGAACGGCAAGGCTTTCGCTTTGCCGTTCCTCCGGGTTTCGCCAACTAGACCCCGCCGCGCACCAGACGGCCCGGTAGCGCACCGGTGTGCTGCCCGTCGGTGAAGATCGTTTGTCCGCGTTTGACGATGTGTGAATAACCGGAAACCTGTTGCACCAGTCTGCGACCACCGGCAGGCAGGTCGTAGATCGCTTCCGGTCTTGACAACTGCAATCGATCAAAGTCAATGACGTTGATATCCGCGAGCTTGCCAGCGGCGAGCAGGCCTCGATCATCAAGCCCATAGGCGAGCGCCGTATCACGCGACAACTTCCTGACGAGAAACTCAAGGGGCATGCGCTCGCCCTTCACGCGGTCACGACCCCAGTGGGTCAGAATGAACGTGGCCATGCCGGCATCCGCGATTACGCCGCAGTGCGCGCCTCCGTCGGAGAGTCCGAACAGCACGTTCGGATGCTCCATGGATTTGCGGAAGTTGTCGAAGTTGTAGGTCTGATACCCACCGAGTGGCTGGTAGAAGAGTTCACGGCCGTCATGTTGAAGCAGCAGGTCGTACATGACTTCGAAGCCGGATTTACCGAGCTTGGCAGCAAGTCCCGCGACACTCTGGTCACGATCAGGTTCGTAGTTGGGACGCTCACCGAGCGGGAACACCTGCCACAACAACTTGTCGAGTGGTACTCCCAACATCGTCATGGTAATGCTGCTCGTTTCCGACAGCAGTTTTGCGCGGGTTTCGGGAGTGCGCATGCGAGCAACTCTTGCTTCGAGAGGCAGGTTGGCGAGTTCGCTCATAAACGTCGGATGGCGCAGGAAGACATGGAAGTTCGACTGCAATCCATGCAGGACACCGGTTGGCCGACCCGCCATCTGCGGACGAACTTCGAATCCTTCGCGCCTGGCATCTTCGGCGATATTGTACATCTTGTTATTTTCGTAGGCCGCAGCCGAGGTGGCGACGAGTGTCACTGGTCGGCCAGTTTCACGGATGAACGCCTTCACCCAGGCCCACTCCTCATCCCCACCGAGATGATCGGACACCATTTCGAACACGCCGTGTTTCAGGCCTTTCATTGCCAGACCCAGCGCCAACATTTCATCACCCCCGGCAAACGTGCCAGGTACGTGAACGCCTTTCTTGTCTGTATGCAGCCACGTACGCGAGCTGGAAAAACCGAGCGCGCCGGCGAGCATGCCCTTGCGCACTTCTTCCTGCATGGCGGCGAGTTCGGCGGCCGTTGGTTGTGCGTCCCTATCATTGCACCGATCACCCATGACGTAGGCGCGCACGGCTCCGTGGGGTACATGCGTACCGATATCGATGGTGCGGGCCTTGCGGTCGAGTGCATCGAGGTATTCGCCAAACGACTCCCACTGCCAATCGATCCCTTCTGCAAGCGCGGCACCCGGTATGTCTTCCACACCTTCCATGAGTTCGATGAGGAACTGCTCGGCACCGGGGCGCACCGGCGCGAAGCCCACTCCACAGTTACCCATTACTGCGGTGGTCACTCCATGCCAGCTGGAGGGAGCGAGGAGCGGATCCCAAGTCGCCTGGCCGTCGTAGTGGGTATGCACATCCACCCATCCGGGTGTCACCAGTGCACCTGCCGCATCGATGGTGTGGCGAGCGGAACCTTCGACCCGCCCGACAGCAACGATTTTTTCCCCGTCGATGGCGATATCCGCAGTACGGGGCGCATCACCCGAACCATCGATAACGGTGCCGCGTTTGATAATCAGATCATGCATGTTCACTCCCCTTGAATTTGCCGAATGCCGAAGGCTAACCGCGCACACTCGTATTGTCGAATTACCTACCCTGATAGGTGGTTTCTGCCCTCACGGTCGCCTCACCTCGTTTGCATACTGGCTGCATGGATAGCCCTTTCAACCACCTCGCTGGCAGTTTCATCCTGATATTCACGGCAACGGTCTTTGTCTGTGAATCGCCGGGTGAAGCACCCCTCTTTTTGGACCTGCCGTGTCCGCATGGCACGGCACTGCGAATCGATCCGGCGCCACTGATCCAGTCTGTTGGTATATCAGCAGAATCGACAGGTGAAGCCGCTTTCGCCAAGGGATCAAACTCAGGCGCAACAGCAAAGCGAAATCCAAGCCGACCGGCGACGATTTGGCGCGTGCAACTCTGCGAAACGGCACGTACCGGGCTGCGTGCGGTGCAATTGAAAAAACGCAAAGGGCATTCGATCGCCGAAGCAGTACAGCTCGAATCTGAACTTCGGGAGCAGCGCGAGACAATCCGCGAAAACTGTTGGTAGCCAGCAGGCAGAAATTTCCGGTCACCGAACCAGCACGTTTTTCCCGGCCTTGGTCAATATCGTCACGCGCTCAAGATCGATGGCGATGGCCGTGCCTTTCATGGCCCCATCGAACTGCCGTTCGATCGGATGCATCTGGTCGTAGACACGCTGCCGCTCATCACCAGCCGTAATGACCCTGCCTTTGCCTTCAAGCGTGCAGTAGACGCGCTCCTGGATATCTCCGTCGATGAACGCCATGTACGGGCGGGTCGGGAGGGTACGCAGCAGCGGCGAGTCCGGATTTCGCACCCAGATCACAAGGGTATCCGGGTTGTGAAAGTGCGTGCTGCCATAGAGAGATATGCGGCTTGCCGTGTTCATCAACATAGGAAGCGGTGAGAGTTTTGAGCGAATTCAGCGCAGCATCGATGCGGCTGCGGATGTCTTCAGGGATGTCCAACACGTTGATGTCCTGCCGGGTCTTGACGGAGTTTCTTCGTTGTCTTGCTGCAGTGACTTCCACACCAGCACGTAAGTCCCGATCGTAAGGCAGTCCAAAAGGGGGCAGCCAGTCATGCTTGAACGAAAAGGCGTGTATTTTCGGGTCAGACAGAGTCCCGCTCCTGCCGAGAGCAGCCAGCTTGAAGAGGAAGGGTACGCGGTCATTAGTGGTGTTCTCGCCGCCGATGAGATCGCCGCCCTCAAGGCGGAACTTGAACGTGTTTACCGGGATTTCCCCGCCGATCCGCGCCTGATGCATCTCGATCCAGAGGAGCGAGAGGACTTTCGCTACCAGATGTTCAACCGTTCAGCCGAGGCCCGGGCGACCATCGCCCATCCGCGAATTCTCGAAGTGGTAGAACCGCTGCTGGGTGAGGATTGTCATGTCATCGCCAATACCTGCTGGCGCAACCCACCGCCCAGTCGCAATCAGCATGGTGGCGGCGCCTGGCACATCGACGCTGGTCCCCATATTCCCCGGCCGGAGGGCATCCCCTAGGATGACCGCATCCCGTATCCGATCTTCGCTATCGGCGCGCACATCTATGTGCAGGACTGCGGCATCGAGTCAGGCCCCACAGGCGTGTTGCCGGGCAGCCACAAATCCGGTCGGTCACCGCCGACGGACCGCGTGATGGACACGAGCCTGACCTGGGAAGGTCGCTCGGCACAGCCCTTACTTGCACGTGCCGGTGACGTTGCACTGTTTGTCTCCGACACTTGGCATCGGCGACTTCCCGCAGGCGATGGGGATCAGGGTCGATTCTTCCTGCAATGCCACTATGGCCGTCGGGATCTTGCCCAGCGGGTGCTGACGACCGTAGAGGTCAATCACGTGGAGGACGCGGACGCGCTTCGTGAGAAAGGTGGGCGAATAGCGACGCTCTTGGGGTTGCACCGCCCGTTTTTCTTCGACGGCTGAACCTGGAGTTGAAGTCGGGGATCCGGGCCGCGATCAGCCGGTGATCATCCATATCCCTGCCCCGGCAATACCGATCACCAACCAGAAGAGATACGGACTCAACAGAGCCACCGCCTCGGATACCCTCTCATTACTATAGCGGCGGAAGCGGATGACCGGTTGCATGGACAACGACCTCATGAAATCGGGAGTTCCTGTGATCGATTTAACGTTTTTCAGCGGGTGAGCTTTGTCCGGAGTTTGTCAGGGGCCTGTCTGCCAGTCTCGCGGTGCAGGCGCTGCGTGATGTGCGGCCTGCCTTGACCCCATCGGATTTCAAATCACAAAACCAGTCTTTCTTTTCTGGACCGGATGAGTATTCTTGGCCACCTCAGCCGCCGGACCTGTACGTAAGTACAGTGTCATTCTCCTCGGCAGGGCGTTTGCACCAAGACTTGCAGGCCGGCGGCTGAGGCCATCTAACACCCTCTCTGGTCACTAGCCCTGTATACCGTCCAAAGCGACCGGAACCGTTCCGATCAGCCCTCTACCTGCGGCAACACCGATTTCCATGGATAGCGTCCATCCGCGACCGCGATGAAATCGGGATTCAGAACGGACTCCTTGGCGTTGTATCGGAACGCTGATCCGTCCGCTGCCCAGAGTGCTCCACCTGCGGCATGCAACACCGCGTCGGCAGCAGCGATGTCCCACTCGGAAGTCGGTCCAAGCCGCGGATACAGATCCGCTTGCCCTTCGGCAAGGATACAGAGCTTCAGTGAGCTCCCGACCGGAGTTCTCTCTGTTCGTCCACAACGCTCCTCTACCGTCTTCAGATAATCTTCAAGCCGCTGTCCACCGTGGCTTCTGCTGGCAACAATCACCAGGGGCGTTTTTTCATTACGTTGTCTGCCACGAATCGACGTTGTCAGCCCGCTTTCCCGGCGAAAGGCCTCCCCACGCCGAACGTCTCCCCAATACATCACGCCCTGTGCGGGCACACCAACGACTCCGAACACCGCCTCGTGACCTTCGATGCAGGCGATGTTGACCGTGAACTCGCCATTGCGGTTGATGAACTCCTTCGTCCCATCAAGCGGATCGATGAGCCAGTACCGTCGCCACTGACTGCGGATGGCCCAAGGAATGTCTGCGTCTTCTTCACTAAATACCGGAATATCCGGTGTGAGTGCAGTCAGCCCATCGACAAGTATCCGGTGGGATGCGAGATCCGCCTCGGTCAACGGCGACTGATCAGACTTGGTCGATACTTCGATTGTGCGCGCATACACCGCCATGATGGCTTCGCCGGCCTGCGCAGCGAGTGCGAGCAGTTTTTCCACATCCGCGTCTTTCATGCTTTCTCCATGAGTTCCCGGGTCAGGGTCAACGCCGCTATGGCGCGCGCTTCTGTGAAGTCGGGGCTGCGTAACAGCTCATCCAGGCGTTCGAGAGGCCAGGGCACCACCTCGATCGGTTCCGGCTCGTCTCCCGGAAGCTGTTCCGGGTAGAGGTCTTTCGCAAACATGATGTTGATCGTGAACCCCATGTGCCCAGGCGCCAGCGTCACCCGTTTGACGAACTCGACGTGGCGGGCGCCGAAGCCGATTTCTTCTTTCAGCTCCCGGTCCGCCGCATATTCGAGCGTCTCGCCTACGTGGGCTGCACCTTTGGGCAACGACAGCTGGACTTCATGGAAACCGGCGGCATATTCGCGGATCAGCATGATCTCGCGCCGTTCATTCAAGGCCACAACGATCACGCCGGGGTGACCACGAACCGGCAGTCGTTCGTACACCCGTTCCACGCCATTGCTGAAACGCAGTGTCAGTTCTTCAATCGAAAACAGCCGACTGCGTGCAAGCATGCGGCTGGCGAGAATTTCGGGCAGGGGACGTTGGCTCATACCTCGGACAGGTATCCGGTCGCATCCGCGCGGGACAAAGTCCGTATCATATCGGCCAAAGGCAGTAGCCGCTTGAACAGCACACTTTGATCGACTGGAATCAAATCGACACCGTCCTCTTCGACATGGACGGGACTCTCCTCGACCTTCATTACGACAACCGAGTCTGGAACGAACTGCTCCCGAGCCACTACGCGAGGATGCACGGGATCAGCGTCGACGAAGCCGGCCAACGCCTGCTCGATCATATGCGGGCGATCTTCGGATCACTTGAGTTTTATTGTCTCGACTATTGGGAGCGCCATACCGCTCTCGACATCATGGCGCCGCATCGCGAGGCGACCGATCTGATTACGTGGCGTCCCGGAGCACTCGAGTTTCTGCGGGCCATTCGGGCGACAGGGCGTCCGGCCGTGTTGGTCACCAATGCCCACCGCCGCAGCATCAACATCAAACAGACGCACAGCAGAATCGTGGATGAACTCGATCTGACCGTATCATCACATGATGTGGGGTATCCGAAAGAAGCGACCGGGTTCTGGCTTGCGGTGCAGGACCTTCACCCCTTTGATCCTGCCCGTACTCTTTTCATCGACGACAACGCAGAGGTGCTGCACGCGGCGCGGCGATATGGAATCGGCCACATCGTCACCATTGCGCAACCGGACAGTGCGCGACCGGTCCGCACCGACCTCCCCTATCCGGCGATTCATGATTTCACTACGTGTATGCCAACGTCACGATCCGTGCGATGAGCACTGATCGTGTGCGCCTCGACCAGTGGCTGTGGGCGGCACGGTTTTATCGAACCCGCGCCATGGCGAAAAACGCGATCGATGGCGGCAAGGTACATATGGGTGGGATCAGGGCCAAAGCCTCACGAGCAGTGCATCCCGGAGATGTCATCCTCATGACTCGGCCGTTTTTCGACATGGAAGTGACGGTCACCGGGTTGTCTGCAAATCGCGGTTCAGCAACCTTGGCCCAAGCCCTTTATGCAGAGTCCGCAGACAGTATCAACACTCGAATGAGGGTCATCGCCGCCCGTCGTCTCGAGCGCGCAGGTCTGATTCCTCCGCCGTCTCGCCCAGAAAAACATGGCCGCAGGGAACTGCGTCGCCTCAAACAATCCGAACCTGACACCTGACCTTACATCCTCCTCACAGGGCTACGGGAACCGGTTTGCAACTTGGTACTCGGCCGTTGTAGTTGGGGGAAAACGCTCTGGCATAATGCCGGCTTGTCAAAAACCCCCGGGAAGACTCCTGACAATGGCCGCAAACCCTCAGCCCATGGCTGGCACTCATCCTCCGCGCTCTGAAAACCACGTCGATCTCTCCACTGCTGCGCTCGCCGAGCAGGCAGTACGCAGGAATGAAGGGGAGTTTGCGAGCAACGGCGCCATTGTCGTCCTGACCGGGAAGCGGACTGGCCGCTCGCCAAAAGACCGCTTCATCGTCAAAGAGCTCTCGACCTCTGACGCAATCGACTGGGGCGCCATCAATCAGCCCGTTGCTCCGGAGATCTTCGATGCATTGTGGGACCGAGTGCAGGTCCACCTTGCCGATCGCGAGACCTTTGTATCGCATCTGCATGTCGGCGCCGATCCCGAGCACTACCTGCCGATCGAAGTCACCACGGAATACGCGTGGCATGCACTCTTCGGCCGATCCCTGTTCATCGTTCCGGATCACTTCAATCCGCACAACAAGCAGGTCTGGCAAATCGCCAACGCACCGGAGTTCACCTGTGATCCCGCCCGTGACGGGACCAACAGCGATGGCACGGTGATGATCAATTTTGCCCAGCGCAAAGTACTGCTTGCCGGCATGCGTTACGCCGGCGAGATGAAAAAATCGATGTTCTCGGTGCTGAATTTCCTGCTGCCCGAAAAAGACGTGCTGCCCATGCACTGTTCAGCAAATGTCGGCGACAGCGGCGACGTCACCCTCTTCTTCGGTCTGTCAGGGACCGGCAAAACCACATTGTCTGCCGATCCTTCCCGCTATCTGATCGGCGATGACGAACACGGCTGGGGCCGAGGTACAGTGTTCAACTTTGAAGGCGGCTGTTATGCCAAGTGCATCAACCTGTCGCGCAAGAACGAGCCGGTGATCTGGGACGCCATCGCTTTTGGCGCGATCGTCGAAAACGTGATCATGGACCCCGACAGCCGCAATCCCGACTACACCAACAGTTCTCTCACTGAAAACACCCGCGCCTGTTATCCACGCAGCAACATCGAACTCAAGGTTGACGACAACCGCGCAGGCGAACCCAACAACATCATCTTTCTGACCTGCGATGTCAGCGGCGTTCTGCCACCGGTATCGATTCTTTCCAAGGAAGCAGCGGCGTATCACTTCCTCTCGGGTTACACCGCGGCTGTTGGCTCAACTGAAATCGGCTCCACCGAAGCCTACAAAGCTACGTTCTCCACGTGTTTCGGCGCACCGTTCTTCCCGCGGCCCGCGGGTGTTTACGCGGATCTGCTGATGAAACGTATCGAGGAATTCCGCTCGCGCGTCTATCTCGTCAATACCGGATGGACCGGAGGTGGGTACGGCGTCGGCAAACGGTTCGACATTCCGGTTACCCGCGCAATCATCGCCGCCGTGCAGTCTGGGGCTCTTGAGAAGGTCGGCACGACACGTATTAAAGGCCTGAACCTCGATGTTCCGGTCAGCGTTCCAGGTATCGATGCAAAACTCCTGAACCCACGCGCTGCGTGGGCTGATGTCGCTGCCTACGACGCTGCGGCACAAAGCCTGGCCACGAAGTTCCAGGAGAATTTCCGCAAGTTCAAGGTACCTGCCGCCATCGTCGCCGCCGGTCCGGCCTGAAACTGACGTCACTTTGACCTCCGGATCAGGTCGGCGCGGGTACACGAGCGGCGGGCACAGGAGCGACGAGTACGGGAGGCTGTGCCCTCCTGGCCAAACCGGTTAACCTCCTCCCATGCAAGAGAATCGGATCCCAGAACCAGCCGGGGGGGCACTGGCCGCGCTGCAGAAAAGTCGTTTTGACAACGGCCGGCTGCTGTACCGGGGTATCGAAAAAGAAAGTCTGCGTATCGACAGCTCAGGCATGTTGGCGCAGACCCCGCACCCGCTCGCACTCGGGTCGGCGCTCATGCATCCGCAGATCACCACGGACTTCTGCGAAACCCAACTCGAACTGATTACCGGTGTACATCCGACGGCCGAGAATTGCCTCGCCGAACTCACCGACATTCACCGGTTTGTCTGGTCCAGTCTCGGCGATGAACTGATCTGGCCAGCGAGCATGCCGTGCAAGCTCCCGCCGCCCGATCAAATCCCCATTGGCCAATACGGCACATCCAACAAAGGGATGACCAAGACAGTCTACCGGCGCGGGCTTGCGAATCGTTACGGACCCGTCATGCAGACGATCTCAGGAATCCACTACAACTTTTCCGTGGATAACGCGGTCTTCGCAGCACTCGGTATCACCACTGCAGCAGCACGGACAGATGCGTACTTTTCCCTGATCCGCAACTTCCGGCGTTATTCATGGTTACTCATCTATCTCTTCGGCGCGTCACCGGCAATCTGCCGCAGCTTCGGTTCGGCGCAGCAGACCGGGCTCGAGCCCATCGGTGAAGGTAGCCTGCACCTGCCCTGGGCGACATCCCTGCGCATGGGGCCGCTCGGGTACACCAGCGACGCTCAACGCCAGATCCATGTCAGCTTCAACAATCTTGAGGCGTATGCGGCCAGCATCCGGCAGGCCCTTTCAACGAGACACCCGCCGTATTCGAAAATCGGCACTCTGGTGGACGGCGAATACCGACAGTTGACCGATACGCTCATCCAGATCGAAAACGAGTTCTACGGCACCATTCGGCCAAAACGCCCACTCAAACCGGCAGAACGTCCGCTGACAGCGCTGTTTGACCGCGGCGTCGGCTACATTGAAGTGCGGTGTATGGACCTCAATCCCTTCCTGCCGGTCGGGATCAATACCACCGTGATGCGTTTTCTGGATGTATTCCTCCTCTACTGCCTGCTCGCCCCAAGCCCGGAGGATTCACCCACGGAGTCTGCCCGTCTGCATGCCAACCAGGTGGCCGTCGTACAACGTGGGCGTGAGCCAGGGTTGACGCTTGATCTGGGTAACGGACCTGAGCCGCTGGCCAAACTCGCTGTCGTCTTGCTCGACGCCTGCAAGCCCATCGCCTCCTGGCTCGACTCGGTGAGTGAAGGGGAAGCGTATGCGGCCAGTGTGTCGGCACAGCGGCCATGCATCGCCAACCCGGACCTGACACCTTCAGCAAAAGTGCTGAAGAAGATCCGCGATGGCCAGTCTTTCTTCGAGGTGGTCATGGCGGAGGCTCAAGATCAGCGCGACTGGTTCAAAACGCGAGCACCTACTACAAACGAATCACTCGAGTGGAGTGCGCGCGCGCGTCAGTCCCTTGCAGACCAACAAAACCTTGAAGCCTCGGAAAATATCGACTTCGCGACCCACCTCGCCACCTATCTGCGCGTGCCGTGAATTTTCTCGCGCACTGTCTGCTCGCCGCGCGCGCAGCCGACTACCACGACGATGAGCTCGTTGCCGGCGGCATCCTCGGTGATTTCTGGAAGGGAGCGGTGCCGGATTATTGGACGCCGGGGCTGCAAACCGGCGTCCGCCTGCATCGGCGAATCGATGCGGTCTCAAACCGGCATGCGCAAATCCGCCAGAGCTGTGCCCGCTTTCCCGCATCGATCAGGCGCTACGCGCCGATTCTGGTCGATATCCATGCCGACCTTGTTCTGGCGAACCGGTGGAGCGCACATTGCAGTGCGCCACTGCAACGGTTTGCCGATGCCTGCTATTCGAGCATAACCACTCTTCACGTTGTTCCAGGCGGTGTCTCCGAAGATACCCTCCGATTCACGGGTTATCTGCAGGAGCGCAATCTGCTCAATCTCTATGGAACATGGGAAGGGGTTGAGCTCTGCATCCGGAGCGTCGCTCGCAGGCTCAATGACATGAGTTTCTCAGCCGCCGCGTTTGAGACCTGTCAGGAACTCAACGCTTCGCTGTCTGAGGACTTCGATGCGTTTTTTCCCGACCTTTTGACTGAAGCCCGCGAGTTTGTCAGCGCCGAGCAGTCCGGGGCCGCGCTGATTCGTGCAGAACGATTTAGAGCTGAACAATGAAATTGGTGAACATCAGCTCTTCAACGTAAGGCTTGCCGGCTTCTTCCAGCAGAAATTCCTGTATCGCCTTGGCGAGGTCGAGGCGGATCTGTTCACGCCCTTCGGCAGTAATGACTGTGGACTCATCCTGACCGGAAACGCCGAGTACCAGGATGTTCTTCACTGCGGGCATGTGTGCTTCGATAATCGCCTTGCCCGCCGCTCCCTTCACGGAAATGGCGACATCCGTCTTGAGGTATGCAAACCGTCCACTTTGGGACTTGCCGATGTTCAGTATGAGTGTCGGCGTCACGGTCACGTAGTTGATCGTCTCATCCACGACGCCTTCTTCCGGCTCCGGCGCAGCCTCTTGGGCCTGCGCAGATGGAAGCGTCGCCACTGCCAGACAGAACACAGCGGACCAAAGGAACGGCATCAGCCGATTCTGGTGCAGCGGAGAGTTGCGATCACAATACCGGCTCAGATCATCGTGGCTCACGGACAGTACCTGCTGGAACGGTGGTTGGGTTTCCGTTTCAGCATAGTTGACGACGTCACACCTGCCAGTCATCTTCCGATTTTCCAACCGTTCGGACTCTGACATGCGCGCTGTTCTGTGCACCCACCATGGCATGCCCGAGGATCTCAGCCTTTCCGAGATCCCCGACCCCGTCGTTGGTGACGGACAACTGTTGATCGACGTGCACGCGAGCTCACTCAACTTCCCCGATGTGCTGATGATCCAGGGGAAGTACCAGACCCAACCGCCACTACCGTTTTCGCCCGGAGGCGAGTTAGCCGGAGTGGTCGCTGATATCGGTGCTGGTGTATCCGGCTGGAATGTCGGCGACCGGGTGTTCGGCGGCACGGGTTCCGGTGCATTTCGCGAGAAGGCCGTTGTGCCGGCCGGTGCGATGCGGCGTATGCCTGACCAAATGGACTTTGCGACCGCCTCCGGACTCAGCACGACCTACGGAACGTCGTACTACGCGCTCAAACAACGTGCGGATCTCAAACCAGGCGAAACCCTGCTTGTCACTGGCGCAGGGGGCGGTGTCGGGATCGCCGCCGTCGAACTCGGAGTCGCCATGGGCGCCTGGGTGATCGCTGCCGCGAGCTCTGATCAAAAACTGGAATTGGCCCGCGCTGCCGGAGCTGCCGAGCTCATCAACTACGGCGATGGCAAGCTCAAGGACAAGGTGAAGGTCGTGACAGGTGGACGCGGCGTCGACGTCATCTACGACCCGGTGGGTGGCCCGATGTTCGATGACTGCATGCGCTCGATCGCCTGGTACGGTCGTGTGCTGGTCATCGGCTTTGCCAACGGCGAAATCCCGAAATTACCCACCAATCTGGTGCTGCTCAAGAGTTGTCAGGTGATCGGCGTGTTCTATGGTGCATGGACAGCACGGGAGCCTCAGGGCGCCGCAGAGAACATGCGCGAGATCGTCGCGATGTGCGTCTCCGGCAAACTGCGACCCAGCATCGGCGCGATCTACCCCATAACGAAATACGCTGAAGCACTGCGCTGTCTCATGGAACGACGGGCACTCGGCAAAGTTGTCCTGGAGATCCGCCCTTGATCAGCCATCTGCGATCACCTTTCTTGGTCAAACACTGGCCAATCCTCGTGATCGGGATAACCGGCGTGCCCCTCTTCCTGGCGCTGATCATCGAATACATGGCGGGTTTGGTGCCCTGCGCACTCTGTCTAATGCAGCGGGTGTGGATGATCGCCGCCGGCCTGATCGCTGTGTTCGCCTGGATACACGCGACCGACAACCGATTTTACCCGGCACTGACTGCAACGATCGCAGGAATCGGCGCCAGTTTTTCGATCCGTCACCTCTATCTGCAAACACTTCCGGAACATGAGGCACCAAGCTGCGGACCGGATGTCGACTACATGCTGCAGAACTTCCCGCTGGCCGATGTGCTGCTCACCATGACCCGCGGCACAGGAGACTGCGCCAAGGTGACGTCGATCGTCGATGTGCTGTTTCCTGTCGGGGCACTAGTGATTTTGCTGCTGGTGATTGGGCTCTGCGCCGTCAGAACCTTTCGTCGATAAAAGATCCAACCCGGCCACCTCGGTGCCAGCCTCGCCCCTTGCCACGTTCCACCGCCAATTTTCCGGCGATTTCTGGACGAATCCGGAATCGCTGCTACGGTTAAAAGGCAACTTCAACGGCGAGGGGAGCCATGCAAAACGCAATCAGTGCCTTCAGTGATCGTTTTTACACTTCACCGCAGCGTCTGCTGCGATATCTGCTGAAACTTGGCCAGGCGATCGATTCGGACACACCCGATCTCGCCGCAGCGCTGACGACCCGATTTTGCGATTCGCTCGTCGACTACCTGTCGACGGGGCATTTCCAGGTTCTCGAGCGGTTCACGCCGACTCTTGACCAGGTTGCTGCCTTCGAGGCGACCACTCGCCAGGCGCTCACTTTTTGCGATGAGTTCGGTAACGGAACCGCTGCGGATACCCGGGTTCTGAAGGCTGCGCTGGAACGCCTGGTGTTCGTCATTGACCCCCGCATGGACGTGGAGGATGAGGTCATCCAGCGCGCGGTGGTCGTGGGCCAAAAACGGCGCCAAAGCCGCTTTCTGCCCCTGCAGCCCGCACGCGCCTGACCCGCTTGCGGGTCGGCAACTTGTTTTTTCCCGCTTTTCTGCGCTCAAGGCACGCGCCTGAAGGCCAAGCGTTCGTCGAGGGATATCTCTTCCAGCGGCGGAACCCCGTCACAAAGTGGAAAAGCAAGCCTGAATTAACTACGTTGATGTAGAAACAGCCATTTTCAGGGTGCTATATTCCGCGTTGAAGAGTCGTTAGCACGACGCTTTTCTCTCGAGAACAAGAATTAAGCCACAAAAGCTGGCAACGCCTCGAGGCGAATTGACCAGGAGAGAGGTGAACGGTTTCAAGAAGTACCTTCACCAACGAACTTTGGGGGTCAAGGTTCCGCTCGTCTGGTGCGGGGCCGTACGGGACGCGCGATCATGGCTGATGTTCTCCGTCGCATTCTGGTCGTTAACGGAAAGGGTGGGTGTGGAAAAACCACGGTAGCGACAAATCTCGCCGCAATGATGGCGAGAGGACCGACTGTGGACGAAAAAGGTGAGCCCAAGTCGCGCAAAGTCGTGCTGGTCGATCACGACCCGCAGGCGAGCAGCAGCTACTGGGTCGAACAGCGCGGCCAGCATCTGCCACCGATACAGGTCATCCCGGCCCACCAGCGAACGAATATGTACCAGACACAGACGTTCGCCTACCGCATTCCTTTCGATACCGATGTCGTGATCGTGGACGCGCACTCGAACTCGAGAGACCGGGATCTCGAGAACTTGTTGAAACAGTCCGACATCGTGCTGGTACCCATCCTCGCCTCACCAATCGACATTCGCGCCGGCGGCAGATTTATCGCCGAGCTTCTTACGCATCGCGCCTTTCGCGCCGCGCCACGTCCGATAGGAGTGATTTCGAACCGTGTTCAACCGCGGTCAGAGACCGCCCACAAGCTCGCGCATTTCCTCGAGTGCCTTGACGTTCCGAACGTCGCGACTTTCCGCGATACGCCCGCATACCACGAAGCCATGGAAAGAGGTCGAGGCATCGTCGAGCTGCACGATTACCGCGGTGCGCGCCGTGAGTACGCCGAATGGCGTCAGCTGCTGGAATGGATCGAGTCCCGCTCTCTGGGCGCAACACGGACCCCGTCTACCATTCGTTCGATGCCACTTGCCGCCAACCGCCGCATGGAGCCTTCAGCCTCCGCCCAGGCGTGATTGAATCTGCTTGATTGATTTGGTTCGGCAGGCGGATCTGCCTGTTTTACTGTGCAGCACACCTCAACGAGTTACCCACCCGTCAACCTGATAGGCTTCGCGCCTGCAAAATCAGCCGCCTTGTATCCTGATGATCACGGCCCAGAACATCGTCTTCAAAAGAGGCGAATCCACAATTTTTGATGCCCTCTCGTTCGTCGTTCATGCGGGCCAGAAGGTAGGCGTTGTCGGCCGCAACGGCGTGGGCAAGTCGACCCTGTTTCATTTTTTCGGTGATGGCCTGGAGCCGGATACCGGGGACTTGGTCTATCCAACCGGATGGAGAATCAGTCGGCTTCGGCAGGAAGTCGACGGTGGCGCACGACCGGCCATCGAGTTTGTGATCGACGGTCACGCCGAACTTCGTCGTATCGAACGGCGACTGGAAAAACTGCAGCAGGACCCCGCCGCGGACGGCACGTTCCTCGCCGAGCTGCATGGCCTCTTCCAGGACCTCGGCGGACACACGGCCTACGCGGATGCCGCTTCGATCCTCGACGGCCTCGGATTCCAAAGCACCGATTTCCAAAAGCCCTTCAACACCTTTTCCGGCGGTTGGCGAATCAGGCTCGCCCTGGCGCGTGCGTTGACGACCCCCGCCGATCTTTTGTTGTTGGACGAGCCGACCAACCATCTCGATATGGAAACAACTGTCTGGTTGGAGCAGTTTCTCGGTCGCTTCGAAGGCACTTTGCTGGTCATTGCTCATGACCGTCAGTTTCTCGACAACGTCTGCTCCAACACTCTGCACTTGCATCAAGGCACCGCCCGCGTGTATCGGGGTGGTTATTCCGCATTCGAACGCAGCCGAGCCGAGGAAGCTGAGCGAGAACTGCGACTGGCGGAAAAACGCGACACCGAAATCGAACACATCAGCAAGTTCGTTTCGCGGTTTCGGGCCAAGGCTTCAAAAGCAAGCCAGGTGCAGAGCCGGCTCAAAAGGTTAGAGAAACTGCTCGAAGTTGCACCCGCCCGCAAGGACAGCCCCTATCGCGTGACCTTCGACAATCCGGAACGCATGTCTAATCCGCTGCTTCATCTGCGTGGCGTTCAGCTCGGTTATGGCGCACGTGTTGTGCTCGAACAGATCTCTCAGTCGGTGCTCCCGGGTGATCGGATCGGTGTGCTCGGCGCTAACGGTGCTGGTAAGACCACACTGCTGCGTTGCCTTGTTGGCGATCTGCCTGTCGTCAAAGGGGAATATTCCCGCGGCGACCATTCCGCTACCGGTTACTTCTCCCAGCATCAGATGGAAGTTCTGGATCCAGACAGAACACCATTACGTCAGGTAATCGCCGATGATCCCGAGCTATCTGAACAGGCTGCACGCAATCTGCTCGGCTGTTGGGGATTCGACGGGACCATGGTCGACCGGCCAATAGCGACGCTATCAGGTGGGGAAAGGGCGCGACTGGTGCTCGCGATGATTGCGCACAAATCGCCCGCGATACTGGTGCTCGACGAACCGACCAACCACCTGGATATCGACATGCGGGATGCGCTCGCCCTGGCACTCCAGGAATACACCGGCGCACTCATCGTCGTTTCGCACGATCGCCACACGCTCGAAGCAGTCTGTGATGAGTTTTGGATCGTGCGCGATGGCCGGGTGAGCCGGACCAGCCGAACGCTGGACGACTATCTGCTGGAACATGCCGTAAGGCGCGATAGGGGAGACGCTGCGAAATCCGCCGACACCGCTTCCCGCCGTAGCGGTCGGCAAGAACGGGCACGGGAACGCGCCGGGTTACAGGACACGAAGAAAAAGCTGAAAGCCATCGAGAAATCCATGGACTCAACCACGGCTGAACTCGCTGCCATCGAAAGCCGCCTTGCAAACCCGGAGATCTATCATGGTTTGCCAGCGGATGAACTCCGCGAACTGCTGCAGTCCGCGGCCAAGACGCGGACCCGCCTGGAGGCACTGGAGGCGGAATGGCTAGGCCTCGCCGAGCTCCTTGAAACACCCGATGGCTGACAGCGGTCACGCGACTATGGGTTGCATCGATTCCCGGTCGTCCGTGGTCAGATACAATGGAGTTTGACGCCCCAGGACTGCTAAGTGCCTGACCTCATGGCTTTTCTGGTGGAGGAGGTGTTATCGGCTCAGGTCCGCTCGAAGGAGGTGCGACCGGAGCAGGTGGCGGCTGTAGATCTTCGAATCGGTAGACAAAGACCCGCGTCTGTCCTTCGACCCGATAATCATCAGGATCAATGGTGAGGCCCTTTTCGGACTTCTTGCGAAGAACCCGAACGGACTTGGCTGTATCACCTTCAAACAGCCGTGTTTGAGCGTCATTGGCATTTGCGGGTGCCGAGCATCCGCCAAGCGACACTCATCACCACCGGAGAAACCAGTTCGAAAACCTTTCCATGCGCTCGCCGATCACCTCCAATGACCGCCTGGGCTAGATCCTCCGGAATATCGACGTCGGCAAATCCCGCCATGGTTCTCAAGATGCATCAGCGCCCAACCGGGTCGCAATCTGCAGAGGAAATTTCAACGCGACCCGAAACCGAACGAATGTTCGGGAAAACAAATCTCTCAGAAAGTGGCCCTTCGAGTCTGCTGGATTCCCGAACGAACGTTCGATAGTCTGCGGCATATGTATCGCCGAACTGCAGCAGATCCGAGCCAAGACCTTTGCCTGCGAATCGCAGCGGTCTTCCGCACCCACGGTTACGCAGGCGCGTCGATCGCCGCGATCGCAGAGAGTGCGGGGCTCAGCAAAGCGAGTCTTTATCACCACTTCCCCGGAGGAAAGGAGGAAATGGCCGAGGTGCTCACCAGCCACGGCATCACCCTTGCAGCCGAACAGGTCTTTGAGCAACTCGAGTCCAAAGAACCGCCGCTGGATCGCCTCAACGCCATGTTGGATGGCTATCTGCGGCACACGGGTAACGGAACACGCCCGTGTCTGCTGATCGTCCTGGGTCAGTCCGCTCCCGAGTCACAGCGCCAACGCATCTCGGAGCAACTCAAAGGTTGGCAGCTGCGGGTGGAAAGCACGCTGTGTGAGCTGCGCAACGTCAAACCGAAGCGTGCTGCGAGGCTTGCCGAAGAAACCCTTTGCGGCTTATATGGCGGCACATTGCTGGCCGGACTGCTCATGGCGCCGGACGTACTCGAACGCACGGTCAAGCGGCTGCGCAAGACGTTTGAAGCCCACGACATTTGAAATCCATGACAGCCAAAACCAAAGGCATTTGACGCCCATGTCACGTCGATACCCCGATACCCGCATGCGCCGTAACCGACGCCATGCCTTCCTCAGGCGTCTGGTTCGGGAAAACGAGCTGACTACAGCGGACCTCATCTATCCGATGTTCGTGGTCGCCGGGGAAAATCAGCGCCAGCCGGTGCCGTCGATGCCAGGTGTCGATCGTCTGTCGGTGGATCTCTTGTGTGCCGAAGCAGAGCGGGCATTTAACCTCGGCATCCCGGCCGTCGCCCTGTTCCCCAATGTGGACCAGAAGCTGCGAACGGCACGCGGCGAAGAAGCGTTCAATCCCGATGGTCTCGTTCCCCGCACCGTGCGAGCGCTCAAAAAGGCACTCCCGGAACTCGGAATCATTACTGATGCCGCTCTGGACCCTTACACCTCACATGGCCATGACGGACTGATTGGCCCTGATGGGCACATCCAGAACGATGAGACCGTCGAAGCGCTGCAAGCACAGGCCCTGGTCTGCGCCGAAGCCGGGGCGGACATCATTGCTCCGTCGGACATGATGGATGGTCGAGTGGGTGCCATCCGTCGTGCGCTCGACGCCCGGGAGTACACCCACACGGCGATCATGTCGTACGCCGCAAAGTACGCTTCCGCCTACTACGGGCCTTTCCGAGATGCGGTCGGCTCATCGACCACTCTCGGTACCGCCGGCAAGGATACTTACCAGATGGATCCTGCAAACAGTGATGAAGCGCTGCAGGAAGTGGGCCTTGATATCGACGAAGGCGCCGACATGGTGATGGTCAAACCAGGCATGCCCTACCTGGACATTGTCCGCCGGGTGAAGGACCGTTTCGGAGTGCCGACATTCGTCTATCAGGTCAGCGGCGAATATGCGATGCACGCCGAAGCAATCCGCAAAGGCTGGCTGGCTGAGAAGGTGATTCTCGAATCGCTGCTCTGTTGTAAGCGGGCGGGTGCCAGCGGCATTTTGACCTACTTCGCCAAACGCGCTGCCGAGCTCCTGCAGAAATAGACAACTCTATCTGCGGCTGGGAGACCCGTCAGAACCCCAGCCAATACCCCCGACGGGCGAGCAGCAGTGATTCCACCTCGAGACCGGCAAACGTCAACGGGCGCCCGGTCACCTCTGGATCCAGCGATAGTCGTAGTGTGGTACCGGACAAGGTCCGTTCGATTTCCCGGCATACCCCGCTGATGAGCCCCTAGCTGAAGCCGTTAGCTTCGCAAACCGTCAGGGTCGATTCGAGTACGCCGAAATTGCCTACCACTACGTCGGCGATGTCAACAAGGAGCATCCGAGAATTTTGAAACCCGAATCGACTGTGGCATATGGATCAGACACGGGGCACAGGGGTGGTTCGGCGTTCTTCAAGATTGGAATCCGTCGACGGGGTTACTCCCGCGGCAACGTTCCCATGGGGTCACTTTTCGGCATCGCTGCAGAATAGCCGGTGCCGACCCACGAAGCGGGTTGTGCGAGCCGCGCAACAGGCCACAATTCCCGGGCATTTTTGGTGTTAACATCGCGTCATTTTCTAGATGGCCACCCGGACAGGAAGAACACCATGTCAGAACAGATTCAGCACATTACCGACGACGGCTTCGATTCCGACGTCCTCAAATCCGACAAGCCCGTCCTAGTTGATTATTGGGCGGCGTGGTGCGGTCCCTGCAAAATGATCGCACCGATTCTGGAAGAGATCGCCACCGAGTACTCTGACCGGATCAAGGTCTGCAAGATGGACATCGACGCAAACCAGCAGACTCCGGCACGTTACGGTATCCGTGGCATTCCGACCCTGATGCTGTTCAAGAATGGTGAGGTTGAGGCAACCAAGGTCGGCGCGCTGTCGAAATCGCAACTTGCAGCCTTCCTTGAAAGCAACATCTGAGTCCGCGTACGCCCCGATGCCGCCCTGAAGGGGCAAAATCGGGGAGCAGCAACACCACAAACTTAGCCGAACCCACGAATTCGGCCCGGTAGCTGCCAGAGATCTGTGGTCGAGTCGAGTTTTTTCGTGGGGAGATGTCGCTTGACGCGATGCCTCAAGCCACTAAACTTGGTTCAAGCGTATCGATCCGGCAACCTCTGTCCTCCTTCGTACGCTCCATCCGTTTCCGCTGACCCTTCGATCCGTCCACTGTCCTCCTGAAAAACAACACACGGCGACGAGTCGGAGCGGAAAAGCGCCTGAACAATCCACCTGCGAGTCCATCTACACCATGACCAATCTCACTGACCTGAAGCGTATGCCTGTGGGCGATCTCATCGAGATGGCTCGGGAACTCGGCCTGGAAAACACCGCCCGTTCCCGCAAGCAGGAAGTCATCGCCGCGATCGTCCGTAAACAGTCCAAGAACGGCGAAGAAATCAGCGGCGAAGGCGTACTGGAGATCCTTCAGGACGGTTTTGGTTTCCTCCGCTCGCCGGACAGCTCCTACCTCGCAGGCCCTGATGACATCTATGTCTCACCCAGCCAGATCCGCCGTTTCAATCTGCGTACCGGCGACAGTATTTCCGGCAAGATTCGTCCGCCGAAGGACGGTGAGCGCTATTTCGCACTGCTGAAGGTCGATGAAGTCAATTTCAGCGAACCCAACAGTAAAAAGAACAACATCCTGTTCGAAAACCTGACGCCGCTGTTCCCGAACAAGCGCCTCATGCTCGAACGAGGCAATGGCAGCACCGAGGACCTGACCGCGCGAGTCATCGACCTGATCGCCCCTATTGGCAAAGGACAGCGGGCTTTGATCGTGTCACCTCCAAAAGCCGGTAAGACACTTGTGCTGCAAAACATCGCGCAGTCCATCACCGTCAACAATCCCGAAGTGCTGTTGATCGTTCTTCTGATCGACGAACGGCCTGAAGAAGTCACCGACATGCAGCGCTCGGTGCGTGGTGAAGTTGTCGCCAGCACCTTCGACGAACCCCCCTCACGTCACGTTCAGGTGGCCGAGATGGTCATCGAAAAAGCCAAGAGACTGGTAGAACACCAGAAAGACGTGGTGATCCTGCTCGATTCGATCACCCGTCTCGCTCGCGCCTACAACACCATCGTGCCCTCTTCAGGAAAGGTACTGACAGGCGGTGTTGATGCCCATGCACTGGAACGGCCGAAGCGTTTCTTCGGCGCTGCGCGCAATATCGAAGAAGGTGGCAGCCTCACCATCATCGCTACCTCCCTGATCGACACGGGCTCGAAGATGGATGAAGTCATCTACGAGGAATTCAAAGGCACCGGCAACCAGGAACTGCACCTCGAGCGCAAGATCGCCGAAAAGCGGGTCTATCCGGCAATCAACATCCGTCGTTCCGGCACCCGCCGCGAAGAGCTCCTGATGTCCGAAGAAGAGCTGCAGCGCGTGTGGATCCTGCGCAAACTTCTGCACGAAATGGACGACATCGCCGCCATCGAGTTCATGATCAACAAACTCAAGGATACGAAAACCAACGACCAGTTCTTTGCATCGATGAAGGGTGGTCGCTGAGTATCTGACCGCCCGAATTCGGAGTATCGAGCCGGGTCTGGTTCAGATCATCAAGCTCGAACTGGAGCGTGGTGTCCTCCGGTTCGCCGCGGGTCAATACCTGAACGTTGTGCATCCGGACGGCGAACGAATTCCGTTCAGCATCGCCACTCCACCATCCAGACTGCCGCAGCTCGAGCTGCACTTTCAGCCAACACCGGGACACCCACAGAGCGCCTTGATGGAAGACGCGCTCAAAGGGGATTCCCTTCGCATTGAGGGTCCGTTCGGCGGAACCGTCCTCGACAAGGCAAAACACACCTCGCTTCTTTTCGTCTGCGCCGGCAGCGGTGTGGCGCAGGCGTTGTCGATGATCGAATCAGTACCAGACGAGTCAAACCGTAACTTCGAGATCAAGGTCCTTTGGTGCTGTGAGAATGTGTCCGCCACGTATGTACTCAAGCGCTTTCAGGCTCTGGGCGCAGAGGTATCCAAAAACCTCTGCGTGGACCCCGTGAGAAACTCAGGATCAGCGGGCTTCAGGCAGCTGCGTCACCTGGTAGTTTCAACGAGTCCTTTTGATGCATTTCTGTGTGGCAGCCCGGGATTTGTCTGGGCCGTCACTGACGTTTTGATAGGATTGGGTTGTTCGGCGTCAAACCTCCACAGCGATGTCTACGACTATGCGCCACGAGGTGGCAGCAACTAGTCCGCTTGCATCGCCTGTTCGAAAAAACCGACGGCCCGCGTTACGTCTCCGCGTTGTAGGTACAAACGACCGACTTCTGCGGCCACATCCGGTTCAGGTGCTCCACGGAGCAGAGGCTTGAGGTAGCTTTCTGCCTTCTCCAGGTCTCCGCTTTTCCTTGCGAGTCGACCCAGAATCAACAATAAAACCGCGTCGTCCTGGTGTTTCGAGAGCCAGGTTTCCGCACGTTGCAGAAGTAGCTTGTGGTCGATCCCGGGAAGTGCCCCAAATTGGCGTACGAGCTCTTGACGCCACTGTTGCCGGAGCGACGTATCGATCAGCTCGACGACACGCTGCGTCTCACCATTGCCAACGAGTCGATCAAGTCGCGCGTTGATCAACTGGGCATCCTGGCGCAGCGCGGAGGGCATTTCGGACCAGGATACGTCTGTCTCATCGGTACTGATCCGCCCGAGCCACAGAAGACGGCGCTTATCCGCCAGCGCCGCCTCGTCAAAAGCTCCGCGCATCGCCGCAGACTCGAGAATCTCCTGTGCCAGCACCAATTCGCCGGCCGCTTCGGCACAAAGCAACAGCTGCTTGGCTACCGTGGGATGTCTAGGCGCCTTGGCATGCAGCAGTTTGAAGAGCGAAAGAGCCTCTGCCACTTGTCCATCGCTGAGAAGATAGCCCGCTCGGGTGAGTGAAACGGCAAACTCGCCAGACGGTTCGGCTCCGGCTGCTTCCTTGAGATGATGATCCCGCACCTGAAGATCACCCAGTTGGTGGGACGATGCGGCAGCGAACAGGTGGTTGATCAGCGGGATCTGGCTCTGTGCAGCACTGTCTAAGAGAAGTCGCCGGCTCTCACGCCAATCTCCTTCCGCCCACAACAGCAGCCCGCGCGCGGTTGCCACCCGCGCTTTTTCGGCGCGGCGCTCTGCTCCAAGACCCGCAACCTTGTGCATTCCACGACGTGTAACTCGTATCAGCATGACAAGCAGACGCCCGCTGAGCCAGGCCACGACGATCAGCAGCAGACCAAACCACAAGCTCGTTTCAAACGCGAAGTCGGCCCATGAGATCAGCACGTAACCCGGATCCGACAGCATTAAGGTGCCAAGGAGCCCGCCGAAAACCAACACGCAGACGATCAACAGCCACCAGCGACTCAAGGTTGCGGCTCGGCTGCAGAACTGCCCGTCGCATCGAATGCACGGAGCACCGCACCAAGGTCAGACAACGTGCGCTGAACCTCGTGCTTGCGCAGCGCTTGTAATGAATCGACCCAGGTGCGTTGATCTACCGACATCACACCAATCGTCGCAATGAACGAGGTTTCCGCATTGCCGAGACCGGTGTCGTAAACGACCTGATCACTTCGGAGCAAACCCAGTTGTGCCTGATCCAGTGCCATCTGAATGCTACGCTGGCGAAACCACAGGTCCTCTTCCGCTGGAAGTGGTTTGACGCTCTGTACATCAACCCGCCGGATGCGAGCCAGCTCAGTGAGGCGAGACAACAGGCTGTTGACAGCAGAAGTCTCTGCTTCTGGGTCTGGCAGATCCGACTGTGGCCCAGCCGTGACTGCAGCCGGTGCTGCGCCGAGCACTTCCGACAGGCGATCCTTCAGTGCTTCGATTGCGATGAACGTACCTTGCACGTCGACTCCGTCACCGGAAGCCTCGAGGGACAAAAGTGAAGTTGCAATCGCTTCGCGCACCAGCGCATAACCCGCGCCCGTTGCTTCGGCAAGCCGCTGGTCCGCTGTCCTGAGCAGTGTCATTGCACTCCGAACATCACCCTGTTCGCTGAGCTTCTGCTCGGCCATACGAAGCAGGAATCCGGCTTCAGCAACCTTCCAGTCTTCCACTGACGCGGGCACTTCGCGGGTCGGCGCTGTCAACAGGTTCGCCACGGCGGATTCCATGGCCTGCAGCCGCTGTTCGATAGATTGCTGCCGGGTACTGAGGTTCTCAAGCTCCGGCCCGAGCTCCTGATCCACGCGTGTCGTCACTTCATCACTGATACCTGCAACCTTGAGATCAAGAGACCGGGTCTGCGCTTCGATCGCGGCGCGATCAGCTGCCGCAGTGTCCTGCCAGATGAGCTTCCACCACAGATAGCCGGAGAGCGCTGCCGCACCCAGTGCAAGCAGGAACATCAAAAAAGTGGTGAAGCCACCTCCGGTACGTCGCGCCGCAGGAGACGACGTCAATGTGCGTCGGCCAGCGTCCGCAGCCGTTGAGTTCAGAGTATTGTTCAGGGAGTCAGGACTGGACATGGATACACATCAACTTTCGGATACCGCCCATTGTGCAGTGATCGAGCCCCCGGGGTCTGCGCGAACTGACGGTTCAGGGCTGGTTGAATTCGCCCAGCGCCTGGAGGACTGCCTCGGGTGAAGCCCCATTGGTGAGGATAACTTGCGAAAAGCCAGCGGCCTGCGCCGCGGCCAGTACTCGACGTGAAGGCACCAGAAGCGGTATGTCGAGTGTCAGGCCTGCGGTTTGCAGATACGTCCTGATCGGTTCGAGCGCCTCACCACTGCTCGCGATGATCACATCGACGTCGCCGATCGCTTGGGCCAACGGCAGCCGAACCCGTCGATAGGCGTTCTCGCGGCGATACTCGATCCCCTTCGCTCGCAGGTAATCCTCCACCTGCTGCGTTCCGTCGACTCCGGTATAGAGGACGACCGGGGCATGCGCCGGTTTCGGCAAGTGCGATTCCAGCCAGTGAATGATCCCACTGCTGTCTTCCGATGGAGGAACACTCACCGGGGCCAATCCCCGATCTTGAAGTGCCTTCGCCGTGTTTCGACCGATCGCGAGAAACCCGAGTTCCGGCGCAACCCCACCCACCGCCCAGACCGCGTGTTCTGACAGCACGATACGCACACAAGCGGTTTCAGTGGAACGTGTTGGTTCGAGGGGCAACTTCTCGATACCGAGAACCGGGTTCACCAGTGCTGTAAAGCCACAGCAGCGAAGTTTGTCTGCAAGGCGCGAGGCCCCGGGTTCCGTTCGGGTGATCCAGACCTTCACTCGGTATCCGGCAACGCGTGCTGAAGACCATCAAGAATCGACCGGGCACCCTGCGCATTCAGCCGTTCAATCACCTCAGCAGCAACGGCATCCGGTTCGCGGAGAGTGGCTTCGGCACGGATCACCTGCTTGCCATCCGCGCTGGCCAGGAGCGAGCGCAGGTGGATTCCAGTGTCGGTTGCCACCGCATACGCCGCAACCGGCATGCTGCAGTCCGCGCCAAGACCCAAACTGACCAGTCGTTCCGCGTGGACGCAGGCCGCCACAACAGTATCATTGAGGGGCGCAAGCAATGCCTGAACCTCCAAGGCGCTAGCGAGGCACTCGATGCCCAGTGCGCCTTGACCCGCAGCCGGGAGACTAGCGCCCACGTCAAGGTTGGAAAACTTCGCCGGCGTAATGCCGAGGCGATTTAAACCAGCCGCGGCGAGGACAATGGCCTCATATTCTCCCTGCGCAAGCTTGTTCAGTCGCGTATCCACGTTGCCGCGGATGGGCTGAATGTCCAAATCAGGGCGTTGGTGCAACAGTTGAGCCTGACGTCGCAAGCTCGACGTTCCGACCTTCGCCCCACGTCGGAGCGAATCCACCCCGCCCTGTGTTCCCACGATGACATCGCGCACATCGGCCCGATATCCTGTGGCTGCCAGAACAAAACCGTCTGGGACCGCCGCTGGCAGATCCTTCATCGAGTGAACGGCGATCTGTGCTTCACCAGAGAGAAGTGCTTCTTCCAGCTCCTTGATGAAAAGTCCCTTCCCGCCAATTTCCCGCAAAGGCGCATTCAACCAGTGATCACCCCGCGTTCGCATACCCAGGAGCCGAACTTCCAGCCCGGGGTGATGCCGTTCAAGTTCGCTCCTGATGAAGTTCGCCTGCCACAACGCCAGCTTGCTTTCGCGGGTGGCAATCGTCAGGGTTTTCACAACGTTTTCACCAGTTGGCGCACTCCAGGCAGATGCAGTCGGCTGATATCGATGGGCTCTTCCACATCCCGGACGCGGATCCGGTGCTGGCCATCCCGGCTTTTTTCGATGGCCGTGATGAAGTGGATACCGACCAACGCACTGCGATGGATGCTCACGAAGAGGTCACCGAACTCTTCCTCCAGGTCATGCAGGGCATCGTCGATCAGTACTTCACCACCACCGTGGCGAACCGTCACGTACTTGCTATCGGCCTGTAGGTAACGGATATCCTCTACTGCGATCGACTCCAGCCCACGATGGGTGCGCGCTGAGATATGGGTGCGACGGGATTCATCCACCTGCCCGAGCACTCTGATCTGTACCCGATTCACTCTCCAGGCATTACCGAGTGCCTGTTCCAGTCGATCGCGGCGCACCGGTTTCAACAGATAACCAGAAGCCTGTAGATCAAACGCCCGGATCGCATACTCCTCATAGGCAGTGCAGAAGATGATGGCCGGTGGCTCCTCGAGCCGAGCGAGATGCGCGGCTGCCTCCAGGCCATCCATGCCCGGCATGCGGATATCAAGCAGAATCAGATCAGGACTCAGCGCCGTAACCCGGTCAATGGCCTCAGGGCCATTGTCGGCTTCACCGACACACTCATAGCCCTCGATCGCGGCAAGCATCCGGCGCAGGCGGTCCCGCGCCAGAGCCTCATCGTCAATAACCAGTATTCTCACACCAGACGCTCGTTCTCATTGCCATCTATCTCGCTTTCTGCCATGACGGGAAAGCGCACTTCGGTCACAAACTCTTCACCCACCAACTCCGCGCGAAGGGATGCCCTGTCACTGTAAAGCACCTGCAACCGATCGCGGATGTTCTTGATCGCCATACGGTTGCCTTCGCCGCCGGGGCTTACTCCAACCGGTGACACAGGATTGGTGATACGGATGTACACATCCGCTGTCTGATGCCGCGCTTTCACTACAACCGTGCCACCTTCGGCACGCGGCTGAACACCATGATAGATCGCATTTTCGATGAGCGGCTACAATATGAGCAGCGGAATACGAACACCCTCTGGTAACTCGCCAGTCTCCCACCGCAACTGCAACCGGTCGCCAAGCCGCAGTTTTTCGATTCGCGCGTACCGTTCACAAAGGTCGAGCTCACTTCTGAACGGCACCTGGTTGCCAGCCTCATTCAGGCCGGCGCGGAACAGTTCACTTAGGTCTTCCACCACCGACTCGGCAGTATCCGGATCGACCGCAATGAAGCTGGCTATGATGTTCATGCTGTTGAAAAGGAAGTGCGGGCGGATACGCGACTGCAATGCCTGCAGGCGAGCCTGCAACTCGGACTGCTCCTTCACCCTGAGTCTTTGCTGCACATAGAAGTAACGCAGCGCAAGTCTCGAGATGATTGCGGAGACGATGAGCATTGCGCCAATGTGCTCCCAGTCCACCGGATCTGGGCCGAACTGGACCAGAATGCGATCCGCAATCAACCCTTCGACGAAGGTAATCAGCAGCACCATCAGAAAGGCGGCAGCTGCACCGCCAATAACCGGCGAACGGTCCAGAAGACGCGGGGAAAGACAGAGCAAACCGGCGCTCGTCAGGGCGATCCATTGCACGATGAGGGAGAGCAGGGCAAAGCGCAGCCAGCTACCGTCGTCACCTGCAACTCAAAGCACACCCACGAGCAGCTGCGAAAACAGCACCACCAACGTCACCGCTGTGACGTTACACAGATCCGGGACAACAAAACGCGTGCCCTCGCTCAGAGCTGGCCTGTTGATATACTCACCCCTCTTCCTGACCGATCATCGCTTCCAGAAGAAGCGCACAACGAAGACACCTATGACCACTCCAACAGCATCAGATTCCCTGCTGGTAGGCCGTTTGCAGGAGGCCACTGACCAGTTCGTACTCGAATTCACCGCATCAGTGAATTTCGACCGGCGCATGTATAGCCAAGACATTCGCGGCTCCGTCGCTCACGCGCGCATGCTGGCAGCAATCGGTGTACTTACCAGGGACGAAGCGGCCCGCATCGTAGCCGGATTGGAAACCATTCACAAAGAGATCGACTCAGGCGCCTTTGAATGGAAGGTAGCGCTCGAAGACGTGCACATGAACATCGAAAGCCGTCTCACCGACCTCATTGGCGACACGGGCAAAAAGCTCCACACCGGTCGCTCCCGCAACGACCAGGTCGCTACGGATATCCGCCTCTACCTGCGTGATTCGATTGACCGGATCGATGCACTGATGTCGCCGTTGCTGGATGCGCTGCTGGCCAAGGCGGCCGAACATGCCGACACGATCATGCCTGGCTTCACCCATCTGCAACCGGCCCAACCGGTTACGTTCGGCCATCACCTGCTGGCATGGTTCGAGATGCTCTTGCGCGACCGGGAGCGACTCCGGGATTGTCGGCGACGAGTCAACCGGCTGCCGCTCGGTTCTGCGGCTCTCGCAGGTTCAACCTTTCCACTCAAGCGGGAGCAGGTCGCCGAGGAACTGGGTTTTGACACACTCTGCGAGAATTCCCTGGACGCGGTCAGCGACCGCGACTTCGCCATCGAATTCGCGGCCGTAGCGAGCCTTGCCATGGTGCACTTCTCTCGCTGGTGTGAAGAGATGATCATCTGGGCTTCCCAACAGTTTCAGTTCGTGAGCTTGCCGGACCGTTTCTGTACCGGCTCATCGATCATGCCGCAGAAGAAGAATCCCGACGTACCGGAGCTGATTCGGGGCAAGACGGGACGTGTCACCGGCCACCTGATGTCGCTGCTGACTCTGATGAAGGGCCAGCCGCTCGCCTACAACAAGGATAACCAGGAAGATAAGGAACCGTTGTTCGACAGCATCGACACGCTTAGCAACTGCCTCACCGCGTTGAACGGTCTCATTCCCAATCTCGAAGCCAACCGGGAAAACATGGCTGCTGCCGCCATCAACGGCTACACCACCGCCACCGATCTTGCGGACTACCTCGTCAAGCGAGGGATGCCGTTCCGCGATGCCCATCATGTGGTAGGACGCGTGGTGGCGAGGGCAGTAAAGGAGCGCCGGCAGCTCCATGAGTTTTCCCTGCCGGAGTTGCAGGCTGAAGGGGGTGGCGCCAATGCGGTCTCCGCAGACGTTTTCGATGTGCTCCAGCCGATCGGATCAGCGAATGCGCGCAGCCATACCGGCGGTACTGCCCCCGCGGCCGTGCGGTCCGCCATTGAACGAGCGAAACAGAGACTTCAGATCTGACGCCGTGTGGCAATGATCGCCGGGTGATGATTTTTTCCGGCCGGCGAAGATAGAAACCGGTCCTTTCCTATACTGCAGAAGGCCTTCATGAATTGAGGCCGGCAGTAACAGGCATACCTGGGGAAAGGTCGCGCAGAGCATGGTTGTTCATCACTTACCGTTGCCACACAAGGCACCGGAAATCGACGTTGACCGGGTGCAGGCGATGGCGTCCCGGTTTGCGATGCATCATCGGCAGCGTTACCTCGATGCCCTCGGCAAACTTGATGGACGCAAGCGTGAAATCCTCGCTGCGCTGCCGATGTTCTTTCACTGCAACCATCCGCTGCTGCTCGGCTATCTGCCGGATGCACCCGCTGGCATTCGAGGGCACACCACTACAGGTGCGGATATCGCCGCGATCCATCGTTTCGTCCGCACTTTCGACGCTTCACTTCGACCCTCGCGTCAGGACATTGACGCCATCTTTCTCATGGGGAGCGGCGGCAGCCTGGGCCACACCGCGGACAGCGATATCGATCTCTGAGGTTGCTGCGACGTTGCCCTTCACGAGGCACTCTCGCCGAAGCTGCGCAGCATTGAAAAGTGGGCCCTTGCCCATGGCCTGTCTGTGCAGGGTTTTCTCGTCGACGCCAGCTTCTTCCAGGACCCTACGGATTCAGTGCACGGGCCGCTGTTGCTCGACGAGTTCTATCGCAGCGGCATCCATCTCACCGGTAAAGCACCGCTATGGTGGTACGTATCCGGACCGAGTACGACGGAGTACGCACAGAGCGCCAAAGATCTGTACGCCGCGCGGCTGGTGAACCGGGATTCGGTGATCGATTTCGGCCCCGTCGGCCAACCGGATGTCGCCACACTGTGCCAGGCCGGATTGGCGGAGCTGGAGCGGGCGCTTGAGACGCCACACAAGTCGTTGCTCAAGCTCGCGCTGGTCGAGTCCTATCTCATCCACCCGGAGCAGCCACTGCTCTCCAGTCACTATCACCAGCTGATGCGCGACGGCGTAAACGATGTCACGCGCCTCGACACCTATCACATGCTCTATCACTTTCTCGATGCCGCCCAGCCCCAGCGGCTGACGACCTACAGCGTCGACGATCTTTGCCAGCTCTTCGTCCGCAAGATCGTCAGCCGCGGCAGGGAAATCGCGCGCGGAAGTCAACTGGCTGCACAAATCCGATCCTGGGGATTCAGTAACGAGCTCCTTCAGCGGCTTCGCCATCCAACCCGTATGCCCCTTGCCACAGTGCTGTCAGAAGTCAGACTGCTCGGTGGGCTGCTCAACAAGGGCGCCCGATATGGGCGACGGCTGGCGATGCTTGCACCCAAGATCAGCCCCGCACTGATGGAGATCGAAGCTACGCTGCAACGTTTCGCGGAACCGGCAGATCCGCTGCTTCGACCGATGAACTCGGCATTGCTGCCGGACGTGCTTCCCAGCCTCGAAGTTCGACGGGTGCGCCAACAGTGGCGACTGGTCGAGGAGGGTCAGGTGCTCCGCAGCGCCGACAGCTGGGCCGAACTGCTGCTCTGGTTAAACATCAACGCGATAGAGCCACGCGCATCCCAGATGCCAACCGTCTGATTCGATCAGGCCGCACAGTTCTGGATCGACGCCACTTCCAGACTCTTTGATCTGATGCTCTTCTTCAACGCCTTTCCTGATCCGGGAGATGACGGTGATCGGGTGATCACCACCTTCGATGATCCTCTCTCCTACAGCGGTTTCTTCGTCTGCAAGGCACGGATGGTGTGGTGCGTACAGTCCTCAGGCGACCAGCTCAGCTTTCAGTCCTTTCACGGTGAAAGTGGCGTACTCCACGCACTCTTGCTCGCCTGTAGCTGCCAAGGGGAGATTCGGATCGGCGCCGCCGCCTATGAGGACTCCACACTGGTGCAAAGAATCCGGAATCTCCTGAACGATGCATGCACCAAAGTTCGGGAAGCTCAGCCGTTCGAAGTTTCCATTGGCCGCCGTCGATATCGGATCAGCTGCTCACCGGACGGTAAACCCGAAGCCACCCTAGCCACGGTTCCGGAAAGGATCCGCAGCGACGGCTGAACCTGACAGCGCCCTCGCCTTGGCGTCGGGATCGCAACAGCCTCGTGTTATAGTCGCACGCCTGCAACAGCCTGGAGCGCTCCGTGCGCTGGTTGATCATCATCACCTTCAGTCTCATGACAGCCACCTGCGGGCAGAAGGGGCCTCTGTACATTCCTGAATCGCATGTTCCTGTATCGCATAGTCCTGGATCGTACATTCATGGAACGCACACGACTGACGTCCACCTGATCGGTCGCTGACGCCACGCCATGCTCGAACGCCGCGCTGATGGTTTCTACGTCGAAGACGTTGCACTCGATCGTATTGCCGACGACGTGGGTACACCTGCGTGGGTGTATTCATCTGCTGCGATCACATCGCGCCTCATGCGGCTGCAAGCGGCTTTCGCAGGCTTCGATCACCGGATCTGCTTTTCGGTCAAAGCCAATTCAAATCTCTCGATTCTGAAGCTCTTTCGCGACGCCGGTGCCGGCTTCGACATCGTTTCCGGCGGCGAGCTTGAACGTGTCCTCGCAGTCGAAGCTGTACCTGAAACGATAATCTTTTCCGGGGTGGGCAAGCGCATCGACGAGGTCGATTTTGCCCTCAAGGTGGGTATTGGCTGTTTCAATGTCGAGAGCGCCGCAGAGCTGGATCGTCTTGCCGCCCGCGCGGCGCTCCTTGGCCGGGTCGCACCGGTCTCGCTGCGCATCAACCCGGACATCGATGCCCGCACGCATCCTTATATTTCCACCGGCCTCAAGGAGAGCAAGTTCGGCATACCGATGTCGCAGGCGCTTGATATTTACCGGTACGCCTCGCGCAATCCCGCACTCGCGATCCATGGGATCGATTGCCACATCGGTTCGCAGATCAGTGATCGCGAGCCCCTCCTGCAAGCATTCGATGCGATGTTACAATTGCGCAGTGAACTGCTCGAAGCCGGAATTCCGGTTCGGCATCTCGATCTCGGTGGTGGCCTCGGTATTGCTTACCAGAACGAACCGGATTTTGATGTCGAAGGTTACGGCGCTGCCATCGCCCGTCGCTTGCGCGGCGAGGATCTGCAGGTGTTTTTTGAGCCCGGGCGATTTCTCGTCGGCAACAGTGGGCTGCTCCTCACTCGGGTTGAGTACCTCAAACCCGGCGTTACACCAGCTGACCGCAGCTTCGCCATTGTTGATGCTGCCATGAGCGAGCTTATCCGCCCGGCACTCTATTCAGCCTTTCACGAAGTGGTTCCACTGGGACCTACGGACCAAAACGCACGCGTGTGGGATGTAGTCGGGCCGGTTTGTGAAAGTGCTGACTTCCTGGCGAAAGATCGACACCTGGCTTTGGCTCAAGATCAATTGCTCGCGATACTGTCCGCCGGCGCCTACGGCTCCGTACAGTCCTCCAACTACAACACCCGGCCACGCGCTGTCGAAGTTCTGGTCAGCGGTACAGGATTTAAAACCGTTCGCCGGCGAGAGACACTGCGCGAACTTCTGGCAAATGAGCGGGAGTGCCTGTGACGCGACTCCGATTCAGCAAGATGCATGGCCTCGGCAATGATTTCATGGTCATCGACGCGCTGACCCAGGAAATCAACTTTACACCTGAGCAGATCAGCGCCTGGGCCGACCGGCACACCGGGATCGGCTTTGACCAGTTGCTGCTGGTATGTGCGCCAAGTGATCCGGCTGCTGACTTCCGATATCGCATCTTCAACGCCGACGGTTCAGAAGCTGAACAGTGCGGTAATGGCGCGCGCTGCATTGCGCTGTTCGTGCAGCTGAATGACCTGGCGTCGCGGGATGAACTGGTCTGGCAAACCAGCAATGGCCGGATCATTACGCGTTACGCCGGTGACGGACAGGTTGAAGTCGACATGGGAGAACCGCGACTGCAACCCGCACAGATTCCTGTACTCGCCACGCCAGATCCAGAGAGCTACTGTGTGCAGCTCTGCACAGATGACCAAAGTTTTGCAGCAGTGCCGGTGTCCATCGGCAATCCGCATGCGGTGCTCTTCGTCGACAGCGTGGTGTCCGCCCCGGTGACCGAGGTCGGCGCAAAACTCACCCGGCATCCGTTGTTTCCGGAAGGTGCCAACATCGAATTCTGTGAAGTAGTCGAGCCGGGTTTCATTCGCCTGCGCGTTTTCGAACGTGGCGTCGGCGAAACGCGCGCCTGTGGCAGCGGAGCCTGCGCGGCGGTGGTTGCCGGCATACTTACTGAGCGATTGCGAGATCGCGTCAAGGTATCGTTGCCGGGTGGCAAGATCCGCATCAACTGGGGAGGCCCCGGTCAATCTCTGAAGATGACCGGACCCGCCACACTCGTTTACGACGGGAGTCTTGAAATCGCATGAGCGCAAAAGCCGCCAGCGTGCTGGATGATGCTGCAGTAGAACAATGGCTGCGTCAGCATCCGGGCTTCTTTCTGTCCCGCTCCGCGCTGATCAGCGAACTGCAGCTGCCACATGAGAGTGGCTCCGCCGTCAGTCTCATCGAGCGTCAGGTGCGAATCCTGCGTGATCGCAACGTCACCATGCGCAAGCGCCTCAATGAATTGCTGCAAGCAGCTCGCGATAACGACACGCTGTTCGCAAAAACCCGCTCTCTCACGCTCACTCTGCTGGATGTCAGCAGCTGGCAGGAGTTGAATGAGGTGCTCGCCACCAACATGCTCATCGACTTCGAAGCCGACTATGTGTGTTGTCATCTCCAGGGCGCAGACCCCCGCCTCGACTACATCAGCGGCAGCGATGATGAGCTGCCGACAACGGCACTCAATCCCGGCAACCAGGCCGTGTGTATGGCCTTGCGCGAAGATGAGATGAAACGCCTCTTTCCACTGCAATCGCCGGACACTGCCGGCAGTGTCGTGTTCATTCCGATCCTTCGGAGTTCGCTCCAGGGTTGTCTGGTGGTGGGGTCGCGTGATCCTTCACGGTTCAGCGCGGACATGGAAACCCTCTTCGTGCGTTATATTGGAGACGTGTTATCCAGGACTGTCGCCGGACTGTCGTGACACACGAGCTCGAGAAATTCCTGGACTGTCTGCGCTATCAGCGCGACTACTCGCCGCATACCATCGCCGCCTATCGCCGCGATCTCGGTGTGTTCCTCAGTTTCCTGGACGACCATCAGCTCGAGCCCCGCGGCTGTCGCCATCTGCATATCACCGAACATATCGGCCAACTGCGACGTGCCGGTCTCTCGCCCCGTTCTGTCCAGCGGCATCTGTCGAGCATCCGTCGCTTCTTTCACTTCCTGAAATCAAAACAGCTCGTCACTGACAATCCCGCCACCGTCGTCACGGGGCCGAAGAAGAAACAGCGCCTGCCCTCCGTACTCGATGCCGATCAGGTGCAACAGCTGCTGGCGTGGACACCGGAAACGGATCTTGAGAAACGTGATCGCGCCATGATCGAGTTGTTGTACGGCAGCGGGCTGCGTCTTGCCGAACTGATCGCTGCACGCGTGCGGGACGCGGATCTCGATGGCGGATTCATCACCGTTCTGGGCAAGGGGCGCAAGACCCGGCAGGTGCCACTTGGCAGCCTCTGCATCAAGGCGTTGCGGGACTGGCTCGATACACGGCCCGCACCTTCAGCAGACGCTCCGCTGTTCACCGGACGGAATGGAACGCCGATCAGCCCACGCACCGTGCAGAAGCAACTCAAGAACATTGCGTCGCGTCAGTTGCAGACTGACGCCCCGCACCCACACATGCTCCGCCACAGTTTTGCGAGCCACATCCTCGAATCTTCAGGTGATCTGCGCGCCGTGCAGGAGTTGCTTGGTCACGCCAACCTCTCCACCACGCAGGTCTATACACACCTCAACTTCCAGCATCTCGCCGAGGTCTACGACCGCGCTCATCCACGCGCGCAAGCTGCATCCAAAGGCCGCTCCAAATCCGGTTCGTGATTTTCACGGGAAAAAATCCGAATTGAACCGAAGACTTCTCACCTTCGACCTCGACAATACCTTGTGGGATGTGAATGCGGTCATCATCGCGGCAGAGAAAGCGATGCGTGGCTGGTTGGAGGTGCACGTTCCTGAAGTGGTTGCCTTCTATCAGACCCAGGGCGTCGCTGACATCAGGTCGCGCGTTATCGCCGAACATCCCGAATTCAGACACAATCTTTCGCGCCTGCGGACACTGGTTGTACAGCGGTCCATCGAGGCTTGCGGTTACGGCCCTGCGCAAGCTTCCACTCTGGCACAGGCTGCGTTCACGGTTTTCATGGAGTGCCGACACCGTGTGCAGTACTTTGAAGGTGCGCTGGAAACGCTCGACCAGCTGGCCGGTAACTACACGTTGGCTGCCTTGTCAAACGGCAATGCTGATATCGCCCGGCTCGGTCTGGACCGCTACTTTTCCTTTTCCTGCTCAGCCGCCGATGTCGGCGCAAGCAAACCGGCTCCTGACATGTTCCTCGCAGCGCTTAACCGTGCGGGGGTGAAAGCTCGTGACGCTGCACACGTTGGTGATCACCTCCACGACGATATCGCAGGTGCGATCGGTGTTGGCATGCATGCCGTGTGGTGTAACTTTGTTGGTCAGGAACGACCCGCCGACTCCGTCGCTCCTTCAGCCACCGTGACCTCGTTGGCTGCCCTGCTCGCTGTCATCGAAGACCTCTTCAGCGCGCGCTGAGCACTCACCAGAAGCAGATCACGTTCAAGGCTATTTGCCTAAACTGCGTATCAGCCCTTTCACCGCATCAACATCATTTGGCAATACCGCACGACGAGCCGGTTTATTCCGCAGCACCTCGAGCGCCGGATGAGTGGTTGCGCCTGCCCCGAGTACCGCATCCACTACTTCGGGAAACTTTGCGGGGTGTGCTGTCCCGATGCACACCATGGGACGGAGCGTCGGGAAACGGCGAGCGGCCATCAACCCTACGGCCGTATGCGGATCGGCCACATAACCTGCTTCCTGTCTCGCCATACGGATCGCGGTTTCGGTGTCACCGTTGGTCACAGCGGTGGCCACAAACACCGGATCATCCGGTGCACGGCCGGTGGCAGCACGACCCGTCGCCGCGAACGACTCCATGAAGGCGCGCACCTTGGCCGGATCTTCACCAAACGCGTAATAGAGATACCGCTCGAAGTTGCTGGCGACCTGGATGTCCATCGCCGGCGAATGGGTGTACCGGACTTCCCCCCGAGAGTATTCGCCGGTGGCGAAAAACCGGGCGAGGATGTCGTTTTCGTTGGTAGCAAGAACCAGCTTTGCGATCGGGAAGCCTATCCGGCTTGCAAGCCAGGCAGCAAAAACGTTGCCGAAGTTTCCGGTAGGCACCGCAAACACCGGCGGTTGGTCGAAACGCAGGCTCGTGTAACCGTAATAGACGACTTGTGCGAGGACCCGCGCCCAGTTCACCGAGTTCACCGCACCGAGAGAATGTGCATGTTTGAAATCAAGGTCACCGAAAATGGTCTTCACGATGGACTGGCAGTCATCGAAGCTGCCTTCAATCGCCACACAGTGCACGTTGGCATCAGGCACGGTGGTCATCTGCAATTCCTGCAGCGGGCTCACCCGGCCCTTGGGAAACAGAATGAAGATGTCTACACCGGGGCGCCCCATGACACCGGCAATGGCAGCGCTGCCGGTATCACCCGAAGTTGCGCCAACGATGTTCAGATGTCCACCACGTTCAGACAGGATGTGAGTGAAGAGGCCTCCGAGAAGCTGCAGGGCCACATCCTTGAAGGCCAGTGTCGGCCCATGGAAGAGTTCCAGAACCGAAACATCACCGACGGGTACCATTCGCACCACGTCCTTTTCGGTAAAGGTCGAATACGCAGCATCCACCAGCCGGTGCAGAGTGGCAGGCGCAATGTCATCGATGAAGAGGAGCAACAGCGCCTTGGCAAATGCGGTGTACGGGAGCCCCTTCCAGGCATCAAGCCTGGAGCGAACATCCGGCAGTTGTTCTGGCACGAGGAGGCCGCCGTCATCGGCAAGGCCCATCATCACGGCATCCTTGAACGGGATGCCGCGTACACCGCCACGTGTGCTTTTGTATTTCATGAATCCGAACCCGCAAATGCGGGCGGCATATTAGCAGCGAACCCCGGGGTGACGGAGCTGCACGACTTCACTTGGTCGGGATGACTCGATCAGATCGAGCCGCGACCGTAGTTGTTTTCCGGTTTCTTGGGTGGATCGGCGCGAAAGTCCTTCGGAATCGCGGCGATTTGCCCACCCTGGACCAGGAACGCCTCGACGTAGCTGGCCAGTGACTGGCGGACATTTTCCTTGGCCGCGGACGAATGCGTCAGGATTTCAGTCGTCAGTGCTGTATCGATATCCGGTGTCGTGCTCATGATTCCCCGCTCCGTTTAGGTTCAATCGCAAATTCACTCGACGCCGGTAGTTATAGTACGGATTGGCAATCCTGCAAGCCGACGCGCCAAAAACAGGTGTCGAGCCCCGCCGGAAAAGAAATTGACCTGGGAGACCGGGCGTATCAGACCGCTGACGGACCGGTTTCTCCAGTACGGATGCGGACCACCTCTTCGAGGTTGGTGACGAAAATCTTGCCGTCGCCCACTTTGCCGGTTGATGCGGACTTGGTGATCGTCTCGATCACCTGATCCAGCATGCTGTCATCGATCGCGACCTCGATCTTCACCTTGGGCAAAAAGTCGACGACGTATTCCGCACCGCGATACAGCTCCGTATGACCTTTCTGCCGACCAAAGCCCTTCACCTCGGTTACGGTCATCCCCTGGACGCCGATGTCCGAGAGCGCTTCACGGACATCATCGAGTTTGAACGGCTTGACGATTGCCGCAATGAGTTTCATGAGCCAATCCTCCTTTGGAGTGCTGTGCCACAGCTGTCTGATGAACCGGCGCCATTCTGCCGCATTTGGTCGCTGTCAGTCGCTTCATCCGTTCGATACGCGAACCGCGAGATACCCTGTTTCGCTCGAGGTTGCACCAAACGTGCCAGCCGTTAACGGGAATTACCGGGCCATCAATTGTCCGTCGCGCACCAAATTGTTGCTGTCGCACCACGCTCACTTCTCAGCTTGCACTAGTTCAGGGCGCCGCGCCTGCAGAGGCAATTTCCTGCACGGTTCCGGGATATCGCCGCTTGGTGCACCGGTTATCGACCTTTAGCATGGGACCCGCTGCGCCACCTGGCCTTCGAGAGCGAGAAATCCGCACAAACACACCCGAACGGAGGAATTCATGGACAGCGCCCGGTCACCCCTCGATGTACTGCTGAATCACGCTCGGCAAGCCCTTGAGTCCGTTTCTGGCCGACTGGGCGCAGAAGGCTCGCCAGCTGCGGCACTGCTGGATCGTCTGCAACTGGTACCGCACAGCGAAGTTGACCGTCTGAAGAGAGACATCAACGAACTGACAGCGCGGGTCGCTGAGCTTGAATCGAGGTTGGAGCGACTCACCCCGAAGTCCACATCGTGATGCAACGTGAGCCTGCAAATCATCCATACCCGCGCACAGATCGGGATCGACTCGCCGGCCATCTCGGTTGAAACCCACCTGCAGGCAGGCACACCCGGGTTCATCCTGGTGGGTCTGCCAGAATCAGCGCTCCGGGAATCGTGCGTTCGTGTAAAGAGCGCTATCCAAAACAGCGGCCTTCCGCATCCGCAGCACCGGGTGGTGGTGAATCTGGCACCGGCTGACCTTGCCAAGGAAGGCACACGTTATGACCTCTCGATTGCCATCGGCATACTCGCCGCCAGCAGAGCTATCCCTTCAGACCGGCTGCATGCATTCGAGTTTCTGGGGGGGCTAGGTCTCTACGGCGAGGTTCGCGGCGTTCGGGGTGTGCTTTGTGCAGCACTGGCTGCAAGGCGCACCGGTCGGACCCTGGTCGTGCCGCGGGAGTCCATGGATTCGTTCTGACACACCCGGTCCGACGTGATCGGTGTGACCCACCTACGTGAAGCAGAGGACGTTATGCGGGGCCGGTTGCCACCCGTGCAGAACCCCGGTAGCCAGACGGGCACTTACCGTGGCAGCTGCCGGCGCCCACCACCTGTTGTTTATCGGTCCACCCGGGACAGGGAAGATGCTGCTTGCAAAATCACTTCCGGAGTTACTGCCGGGACTCTCGGAGAACAACGCGGTGGAGGTGGCGTCCATCCATTCCGCCGCGGGAGTCGAACCTCCTCTACGACAGCAGCCGCCACTCTGGGCGCCGCACCACTCGGCATCCGCAGCAGCGATGGTCGGTGGTGGTCCGCTGGCGCGTCCGGGAGAAGTATCCCTCAGCCATCGAGGAGTGCTCTTTCTTGATGAGATGCCGCACTACGGATCAGCGGTGCTTGATCACCTGCGGGAACCCTTGCAGGAGGCTGAAATCCGGATCTCGCGGGCCCGACTCGCAGTGCGTTACCCGGCTGCATTCCAGTTGGTGGCTGCCATGAACCCTTGTCCAGCAGGCCGAACCTGCAAAGCGACGACCTGTGTTTGTTTGCCACAGGACCGAATTCGTTATCAGCGTCGTATCTCAGAGCCGCTGCTCGACCGTATTGATTTGCATGTGCGCGTCAACGAGCTGCCTGCAAACGTGCTTGCGGCTTCGAAACGAGGCACTTCAGCGGATGAACTGCGGGCGCGGGTGGCTGCAGCCCGTAAGTGCCAGATCAGTCGTCAAGGGGTGCTAACAGTACGCTTGATCCGGCTCGCTCGCGGGAAGTGGCGCAGCTCAGCCCGGAGGCTTCGGCGTTGTTGGTTGCTGCGGTCGAGCGACAACATCTCTCTGCGCGCAGCTTTGACAAGATGGTCAACGTGGCCCGCACCGTCGCGGATCTCGCCGATAGTGATCAGATACTCGCCAGCCACATGGCCGAAGCCCTGTCGTGGCGCGCGATCAACTGGGAACAGGGCGGATACTGAACCCGCACCCAGGCGGGATCCATCATCCCGCCTGTCGCGCTTGATCAGCCTGCGGGTCCGCCAGACATGTATTCGACTGACGCCTTGAGCTCATCATCGGAGCAGGTGGCGCAGGTTCCTTTGGCTGGCATAGCATTGAGACCATTCAGCGTTGACTGCATCAGCGCGTCCATCCCCTTGGCTACGCGAGGCGCCCATTGTTCCGAGTTCCCCAGGATCGGCGCTCCACTCACGCCAGCCGCGTGGCACGCAAAACAGAATTTTTCGTAAACCTGCTGGCCACTCTTCGGCCCGGTCGCTGCAGCGGCAGCCGCAGTGCCGCAGTCCTGGCCCGCACGACAGACCGAACCATCGGCCGTGAGACGTTCCCGGATCTGGGCTTCTGTTCCCGACGGGACCACTTCGCCGTAGGACAGTGGCGCAAGCAGTACCGAACACAGAAGCAGTGTCTTGAACGCGGCGCGGACGACGCGGGATTGGGCCGGCTGGATCACCGTGTAGATCTCCTTTGAACCAGATTGAACGAACCGAACGACAGCGGTTCATCTGTCTACGTCCGGATAAGTGAGAACTCCGGATCGCAACGGGACGGGATTATACCCACCCGCACTGTGGCGCACAGCCGCAGATTCCGAAGTGTCGGTGCCCACCCTGCTTGCAGCTTGGCCTCAGCCCTCCGGCTTGAGCGAGATCAGCACCGCGCCTTCTTCAACCCGGCCACCGGCGCTGCAGTGGACGGTTTCCACGACCCCGTCCTCCGGAGCGCGAACCTGATGCTCCATCTTCATGGCTTCAACGACAACCAGCACATCACCGGATCTGACTTCATCGCCGGGTTTCACCCGCACCTCGAGCACCTGTCCGGGTAACGGCGCTACGATGCCACCCATTGCGCTGCCGCCGACGACAAACCGATCGATATCGCTGTCCAGGTCGCGAATCACATAGGTGTCGCCCCGCATCATGACGTGCAGATCCGCACCGGCTCGAAGCACGGTGGCATGATGGTTGTTAGTGCCTTGGCGGAAGGCGAGCTCAATCAGGTCGTGTCCGAGGACGCGACCCGCGCTTCCGGTTTGGCCGGCAGGCAGCGACACAAAACGGTCCTCGCCATTCAAGGCAAAGCGAAAATCCTGTGCGTTCGTCAGATTGGGCGTAAATCCGTCCAGACGATCCCATCCGCTTTGCGCAGACGTACCTTCGATGAGATGGCTCTTCGCAAAAGCAGCCGCCTGAAGTGCGGCCTGCTCATCGGCGACCACCAGCGCCGCGTGGTTTGGATCACAGAACCCGGTGGTGTATGCACCGCCACAGAAGTCAGCCGTTTGAAGTGCCCGCACCAGGTAACCGGTGTTGTGCCAGAGCCCGGCAATCCGCGTTGCTGACAACGCCGCCTGCAGGCGACCTATCGCCTCCTGGCGAGTGCTGCCGTGGGCGATGACCTTGGCGATCATCGGATCGTAGTGGATACCGACAGAATCTCCGGTCTCCACACCCGCATCGATCCGTACGCCTGGCGGAAATCCGACATGCAGGAGTTTGCCCGTGGAGGGCAGAAAACGCCGTGCCGGATTTTCAGCATAAATCCGCGCTTCAATCGCGTGGCCTTCAAGCCGGACATCTTCCTGACGTAGCGTAAGCCGCTCTCCTGCTGCAATTCGCAGCTGCCACTCAACGAGATCGAGCCCGGTGATGGCTTCGGTAACTGGATGTTCGACCTGCAGACGGGTGTTCATTTCTATGAAATAGAACTCACCCCCTTCGGCAATGAATTCCACGGTGCCGGCGCCCACATAGTTCACGCTCTTCGCCGCCGCTACCGCTGCTTCGCCCAAGCGTTTGCGAAGCGCCACATCAATAGTTGGGCCGGGCGCTTCTTCAATGACCTTCTGATGACGGCGTTGAACTGAACAGTCTCGCTCATGAAGGTACAGGGTGTGGCCATAACGGTCGGCGAGCACCTGTACTTCAATGTGTTTGGGGGCGGTCAGGTATCGTTCGAGCAGCACACGGTCATCGTTGAACGCATTTCGGGCCTCACGCCGGGCGCCATGCAGCGCCTCAAGAAACTCGTCAGCGGAGCCGACGATGCGCATGCCTTTACCACCACCACCGGCACTGGCCTTGATGAGCAGTGGATAACCGGTTCGATCCGCTTCGGCGACCAGCGTTATGTCACTCTGGTCATCTCCGTTGTAACCCGGAACGATGGGAGTGCCCGCACGCACCACCGTGCGTTTGGCTTCGATCTTTGAGCCCATGACCCGAATGGCCTGCGCATCCGGACCCACCCAGCGGGCACCGGCTGCAACCACCGCGGCCGCGAACTCCTCATTCTCGGACAGAAACCCGTAACCCGGATGCACGGCATCGGCGCCGGTCGCCCGGATCGCTTCGAGCAACGCGGGAATCTTCAGATAACTCTGCAGCGCCGGCGCCGGACCGACGTTGTAGGCAACATCCGCAGCGCGTACATGCATGGCTCCGGCGTCCGCGTCGGAATACACCGCAACGGTCCGGATGCCGAGTCGTTTCGCTGTACGCATGATGCGACAGGCGATTTCACCACGATTGGCAACCAGCAGCGTCTTCATCAGTTACATCCGGAAAATGCCAAACGTGGAGGGATTCGTGTCGTGACGACGGCAGGACACGCGCAGCGCCAACGACAGGACGCGGCGCGTATCCACAGGTTGGATAACTCCATCGTCCCAAAGCCGTGCGCTCGCAAAATAAGGATGCCCTTCCGTGTCGTAACGCGCACGGATGTCATCCATGAACGCCTGCTTGTCCGGCGTAGCCCATGCTTCTTTGCGTTGGTTCATGCCTTCTTCGCGCACCGTGGCAAGCACATGTGCCGCCTGTTCACCGCCCATCACGGAGATACGGGCATTGGGCCACATCCAGAGGAACCGCGCGCCATAGGCCCGACCACACATCGCATAGTTGCCAGCGCCGAACGAACCGCCCGTCACAACGGTGAACTTGGGTACCCGTGCACAGGCGACCGCCGTCACCATCTTCGCACCGTCTTTGGCAATGCCAGCGTTTTCGTACTTCCTGCCCACCATGAAGCCGGTGATGTTCTGCAGGAACAAAAGCGGAATCCCGCGTCGGTCCGCAAGCTGGATGAAGTGCGCGCCTTTCAGTGCCGACTCGGAAAACAGAATGCCGTTGTTAGCGAGGATCGCCACCGGCATGCCATCGATATGGGCAAAACCACAGACCAGGGTTTCACCATAGGTTTTCTTGAACTCGTGGAACTCCGATGCATCCACGATGCGCGCAACGATCTCGCGCACATCGACAGGCGTTCGTGTGTCTTTCGGGATCAACCCGTAGAGATCTTCAGCGGGATAGGCAGGGTCTCTTGCAACAAGCGGCTGCACGGTGTCGATGTAGTGCGGACGCATGTGCGCAATGGCTTCACGAACCAACATCAGCGCATGTTCATCGTTTTCGGCGAGGTAGTCCGTCACCCCGGAAACGCGACTGTGCACATCGCCACCGCCGAGCGATTCGGCATCCACGATTTCACCCGTAGCCGCTTTCACCAACGGTGGGCCGCCCAGGAAGATGGTACCCTGGTTACGGACGATGATGGCGAGATCACACATCGCGGGAACATAGGCGCCGCCAGCGGTACACGATCCCATTACTACAGCGATTTGGGGAACGCCTGCAGCAGACAAATTGGCCTGGTTGAAAAAGATTCGTCCGAAGTGTTCGCGGTCAGGAAAAACCCCTGCCTGTTCGGGGAGAAAAGCGCCACCGGAGTCCACCAGATAGATGCATGGGAGATGGTTTTCGCCAGCGATCTCCTGGGCCCGCAGATGTTTTTTCACCGTGATGGGGTAGTAGCTGCCGCCTTTTACCGTCGCATCATTGGCAACGATCATGCACTCCACGCCGGCGACGCGACCAATGCCGGTGATCAGACCTGCCGCAGGAATTGCATCGACGTAAAGGTCATGACCTGCCAGTTGGCCCACTTCAAGAAACGGTGATCCCGCGTCGAGCAATCGCTGGACGCGCTCCCTGGGCAGAATCTTGCCTCGTTCAACATGCCGGTTTCGCGATCGCTCATCACCACCGAGCGCGATGCGTGCAACCAGTTGTGAAAGGTTCTGACTCAACGCGCGATGGTGCTCCGCATTGGCGCGGTAAACATCGCTGCGAGCATCAGCCGGTGTTCCGATTCTGGCCATCAGGATTCCTGCAACAGTGAGTTCACAGTGTCGCAGGCGCGCGCCCGCATCGTCCAGATGCGAGGGCTTTGCAGGAATTCAGGATCAGATGGTAGCGGTCAACTCGCCGAGTTTGCGCGTGAGCTTCGGATTCTCCCGATAGTCGATGGGGAGCACCACGAGGCTCGGCCCCGGTGTCGCGAACGACTTTCGCAGCACATCCTGCAGATCCGCACTGTTTTCACAGCGAAACCCGTTCCAGCCGAATGCAGCGGCAAGACCCATCCATTCCGGATTGCCGAAAGACAGATCCGTGTACCGTCCGAACTCATTGGTCTGCTTCCAGGCGATGAGTCCATAGGCGTTGTCTTCCCAGACCAGCATGGTGATGTTCACACCAAGTCTCTTGGCCGTTTCCATTTCCTAAACGTTCATGAGAAATCCGGCATCACCTGAAATGCCGAGAATTTTTCGGTCCGGATGCACCAGTGCGGCTGCGATCGCACCCGGCAGCGCAAACTCCATCGAACAAAACCCGTTGGGGATGAGACACGTGTTGGGTTCATGGCAGTGATAATGGCGGGCGATCCACATCTTGTGTGCACCCACGTCCGAGAGAACGATGTCATCAGGCCCAAGCACCTGGCGCGCATCCCAGAGCGCTTTTTTGCGGTTTGATCGATCCATTCTGCTGATCATCTTTGTGCTCTTCGAGGTCTGCCTTCATTGCTTCGCGCTGTCGGCGTTGCCCATCGAGTTCATAGCGGAGTGGTCCCGCAGCATTGGCACGTTCATTCAACATCCACAGGAAGTGGCCGAGGTCACCGACCACTTCAACTTGCGGGTGATAGAACTCGTCGATCTCCGCAGGCAGGAAGTCGGCATGAATGATGGTTTTGGTCTTGCTGGAGTTCCACAGGCGTGGGTGGTATTCGACCATGTCAAACCCAAGCGCGAGCACAACATCCGCCTCATCGATCGCATAGTTCATGCGGTCTTTCGTGCCGAGGCCGACGGTGTAGAGGCAGTACGGCGCATCCGTGTCCACAGCACCCTTGGCCATGAATGTGCTGATGACACCGACGCCGGTTTTTTCGCAGAGCAGCCGCAGCTGTTTGCTGGCGCGCTTTCGGATGCATCCATTGCCGGCGACGATGATGGGCTTCTTGGCGTTTCGCAGGATTTCCCATGCCCCGTTGACAACCTTGTCATTGGGAACCGGTCTGCGGAAACGAACCGGTTGAAGGACCTCGGCTTTGGGCTCGTGTTTGGCCACATCTTCAGGAAGTTCGAGATGTACTGCCCCGGGCTTTTCGGTTCGTGCGATGCGCACCGCCTTGCGAATCATCTCCGGGATGTTGTCGGCATGGCGGATGGTATCGGCCCACTTCGTGACCGGACGGAACATCGCCACCACATCCATCACCTGGTGGGATTCCTTGTGCAACCGCCGCGTTGCGCCCTGGCCGGTCAACACCAGCATGGGTGCCCGGTCCATCTTGCTGTCAGCAACGCCAGTGATGAGATTGGTGGCGCCGGGTCCGAGTGTGCCGAGGCAGGCTGCCGGATTACCGGTGAGGCGTCCGTAGATTTCCGCCATGAATGCGGCGTCCTGCTCGTGGCGAGTGAGGATGAAACGGATCGTCTTCGACGATTCCAGAGACATCATGAAATGGGCGTTTTCTTCTCCGGGCACGCCGAAGATGTACTCGATTCCTTCCGTCTCCAGACAACGCACGAAGAGATCTGATGCCTGCATGCCGTCCTCGTCTGATTCCTTGCAGTGACTGAGGAATTTTGACCACATCGCTCATGAATGATCGGCTGTGGACGGGCAAAACAGGCGTTTACCGGTCAGGAACGCACCCAGCTCCAGGTCTCGTTGAGTGCCTTCTCGAACTTTATGAAGAGTTCGTCGATCTGGTCTTCGGTAATGATCAACGGCGGGCAGAACGCCAGGGAGTCACCTAGGTTCCGTACGATCAGACCATTCGCTTCCGCACGGGCTGCGCAGTAGGCGCCAACACCCTGCTTGCCGGGAAACGCCTTGCGCGTAGCCTTGTCCTGTACGAGCTCCACCGCACCGATCAAGCCAACTCCACGGGCTTCGCCCACCAGTGGATGCTCAGCAAACGCCTTAAGCCTCGCCTGGAATGGTTTCGATATGCGTTCGACATGCGCAAACAGCTGTCGCTCTTCGAAGAGCTCGAGCGTACGCAGTGCGACAGCTGCACAAACCGGATGACCTGAATAGGTAAATCCGTGCGCGAAAGTTCCCATCGTTCCGGAGAGCTCGACCATCGGTTCATAGAGAAATTCTGGAATGATCACCGCACTGATCGGCAGATAGGCGGACGACAGCGCTTTGGCCACGGACATCGTTGTCGGCTTCATGCCGAGAGTCTCTGCACCGAAGGGTTTGCCGGTTCGGCCGAATCCGCAAATGACTTCATCATCGATGAGCATGATTCCGTACCGCTTCAGCACTTCGCCCATGGCTTCAAAGTACCCCGCGGGCGGCACCACCACCCCACCCGCTCCCATCACCGGTTCGGCGATCATCGCGGCGATGGTCTCGGGTCCTTCCTTGAGAATCAGCGACTCGAGGTTGTTCACAAGTCGGCGCACATACTCCGCTTCGCTCTCGCCGCTTTGAGCGCCGCGATAGTAGTGCGGTGCATCCGTGTGCAGGATTCCGGGAATTGGCAGATCGAAGTGGCTGTGAAAGTAGGGAAGACCCGTGAGCGATCCTGACGCGACAGTTACGCCGTGATAACCACGCATGCGGCTGATGATCTTCTTCCGGTCTTTCTGGCCGATGGCATTGTGGTAATACCACATGAGTTTGATCTGCGTATCGTTCGCGTCACTCCCTGACAAGCCAAAAAACACGCGCCCGGCATCAAACGGCATCATTGCCTTGAGTTTTTCTGCCAGCAGAATGCTGGGTTCATTGGTCTTGCCACCAAAGAGCTGCGAGTAGGAGAGTGTTCGCATCTGTGTGGCGGCGGCTTCGACCAGCTCTTCTTCACCGTAGCCGAGTGCCGTACACCAGAGCCCGGCCATGCCTTCAAGATACTGCCGGCCCTGGTTGTCCCACATATAAACGCCTTTGGCGCGTGCATGGACTTTGGGTCCGGTGGCAGCAAGCAGTTGCAGATTGGTAGTCGGATGAAGAAGGTGCTGGAGATCTTTGGCTTCCAGCGAATCAGCGGGATATTCGTTGTGCAGTAGGTGGGCCATGGGTCATCTGCGCTGTATCGGGATTGACCCACACTGTACGTCAACCGCGCGGTGGCGGCACGCAGCGAGAATCAGGTCGGCGCAAGTCCGAGCGCTTCGCGCACCGCCGGATGCACCACCTGGCCGGAGAGGACATTCAGCCCTTTCGCAAACCCCGGATCCTTGGCCAGAGCGGATTCCACGCCCAGATCGGCCAGAGATTTCACGTAGGGCAAGGTGACGTTGTTGAGGGCAAGCGTGGACGTTCGAGCGACAGCTCCAAGCATGTTGGTCACACAGTAGTGGACCACGCCCTCTTCAACGTAGATCGGCGCATCGTGGGATGTGGGACGGCTGGTTTCGAAACAACCACCCTGGTCAATCGAGATATCCACCATGGCTGAACCATTCGGCATCCGCCTGACAAGGTCCCGGCTCACCAGTTTTGGCGTGCTGCCACCGGGAATCAGCACCGCACTCACCACAAGATCTGCACGCAGCACGTTTTCTTCGATGGCATCACCTGACGCCATGAGCACGCACGCCCGACCCTCGAAGTGATCGACCAGGTGTCGCATACGTTCGACGTTCTTTTCACGAATGGTGACGTCAGCCTGCATGCCGACCGCCATTGCCGCTGCGTTCGCGCCCGATATACCGCCACCGAGAATCACCACACGTCCCGGCTGCACGCCGGGTACTCCACCCAGAAGTGTCCCTCGTCCACCGTTGGCTCTTTGCAGACACCAGGCACCGGCCTGGATAGACATGCGGCCGGCCACTTCGCTCATCGGACTGAGCAGCGGCAAACCACCTTGTGGACCGACTACGGTTTCATAAGCGATTGCGGTAACACCTGACCGCATAAGTGCTTCAGCCTGCTTGTGGTCCGCAGCGAGATGGAGGTACGTAAAGAGCACCTGTTTCGCTGTCAGCCGACCACACTCTTCGAGCTGTGGCTCCTTGACCTTGACGATCAGTTCGGCGCTGAGTGCCTCTTCCACCGAGCCGATCACTGCGCCGGCGCGTTCGTAGCGCTGGTCGGTGAAACCGATGCCGTCCCCGGCGCCGGTCTCAATGATCACTGAGTGGCCGGCACGGGTCAGCTCAGCTACAGATGCGGGCGACAGACCGACGCGGTACTCATGAACCTTGATTTCTTTGGGTACACCGATACGCATGCATCCCTTCTTCTATCGCAATATCCATCGCAACATCTATCGCAACGTGTCCCGCGACTCTAATGGTGAATTACCGCAGCGCTGCACTTTCGCCAACGGGATCTCTCTGTGGCCGCATCATGCTTCAGATGAGTTCAGCGGCAGTCAGACTGAACTCCTTCATCACCTGGTCAGCATAGTCGATACGGCCAGTCAGCTGCCGGGCATCACCGTGTACCAGGCGCAGACACACTTCGGCCATGTGTTCAACAGGCGTTACCCGGTGTTTCGTCTGCTCAGTGATCAGATTGTGGTGAACCGCTCCTGGTGTTGCGACGAGCCCCGGAGAGATGACGTTTACACCGATGTTGTCATCGTAGTGCTCGACCGCAAGCCCGGTGGTAAACCGCTCCAGCGCCGCCTTGCACATGCCATAGACCGAACCACCTTTTCGTCCCAGCGTTTTTTCCGGATGAATCGCGGCATGAGAAGAGACATTGAGAATCCAACCCGACCGTTTTTGAACCATCGCCGGCAAGACCCGCTGCGACAACTGATAGGGCGCCCAGACCTGTACTTCCATCATCAGGCGAAATTTCTTCTCGACGAAATCCACCACCGGTGCATAGAAGGTCACGGCGGCGTTGTTGACAAGGATGTCTACGGGACCAAAGGCCGCTTCGGCGGCATCGATCAGCCCCATGCGGTCTTCTTCACGCGAAATGTCTGCCCGCACCGCGAGCGCCTCACCACCGGCATCGCGGATGCGCTTTACTGTCGCGGAAATACTGCCGGGAAGCAGGTGCTGGCCCTCTTCGACGGTACGTGCCGATACCACCACCCGCGCCCCTTCCATGGCGTATCGCAGCGCAACCGCCTCACCAATCCCGCGACTGGCACCGGTGACGACGGCGACTTTTCCCGCCAGCAGGCCATTGCGGTTTACAGTTGCCTTTCCCATGTGATCCCCCTACGAACGCTCGGTTAGAATCACCGCATGTTACGTACAAACACCTTTGCCGTGACGACCACACTCATTGGATCCTTGATCACGTTCAGTTCGGTTGTTGCCGATGCTGCAACTCCGGATTTCGCTGAGGTGTGTTACCAGGCCACCCTGGAACCGCCGGAGTTAAAGATCACCGACCGGATCATGGGTTACTGCACCACAGCCATTACCGCGGCACAGAATGAGGTTGCCCGTGCGGGCCTGCTGAACAACCGTGCGATCCTGCATCTGAAGATGAAAAACCGTGCGGCCGCTCGCGTGGATCTGGATGAAGCACTGCGGCTTCACCCCGGTTCCGCGCCGGTGCGTGTGACGCTGAGCCATCTGCACTGGCTCGAAGGCAACTTGACTGCGGCTGATGAAGTACTGACTCAACGGGTACAGGGTGATGCACCACCACAACTGCTCATCAACCGCAGCATCATCAGGCGCACCCGTGGAGACTCGAGAGGCGCGCTGGAGGACGCGATGCAGGTCGCGGGATTTGACGCCGACACCATTCACCGCCTGACACCTGAGACAGCGCCCATCGCATTACCCTCCCCCTCTGCGAATAGCGCCGGCGCCGATGTGCCAACTCCAGCCCCCTCAGAAGAGGGCCTTCAGGTCCCCGATGAGCCTGATCCTGAAGACGAAGACATCAACCGCGACTAAACCATCAGAACCGGTAAGACCGCTGAATCCGTTGCCCGAGCCCGGTGAGGATTTCATAGGAGACTGTGCCAGCCGTGCGCGCAACCTCATCCACGGTGAGGTGCTCACCAAACACCTCCAGCCAATCACCTTCCTGAACGTCACTGTCCGTGGCGTCGACCTGAGTCAGGTCCATGCTCACTCGTCCAAGAATTGGTAAGCGCTTCTGGCCGAAACAAAAAGCGCCGCGGGATGAAAGATGGCGTGAGACCCCGTCGGCGTAACCAATGCCAACGGTTGCGATACGTGTGGGGCGTTCGGTTGACTGGCTCGCACCGTAGCCCACCGGCGTACCGGTGGCGACCTCCCGAACCTGCAATACACGGGCTTCAAGCGTGGCGACTGTTTGCATGGGATTGCCACCCTCGGCAAACGGATTGCCGCCATACAGGCCAATTCCAGGTCGACTGATATGGTTTTGCGGAAGCTGTTCCGCATACGGTCCAAGCACTGCCGCACTGCCGCCGATACTGACGGGCACCGAAGGGTAGCGCTGGCGAACCGCATCAAATCGCACCATCTGTTCGGCATTGAGCGGATGCGACGGTTTGTCCGCACAGGCGAAGTGGGTGATCAGCAAAGCGAGGTCGAGGCCGCGTGTATCGAGCGAAAGCAGGTCAACAAACGGCACACCGAGCCGATGCATGCCGGTATCCACATGCAGACCACAGGTTCCGCCACCAAGTTCACGCCAACGTTGTATCTGTAGTTCTGAATTTAGAACTGGCGTCAGCGAACTCGTCTTGAAGAGATCCTGATTCCAGGGGGTGACGCCTTCAAACACCCAAACCCGACCGGGACAGTTGGAGCGACCAAGCACCTCTGCGGCAAGGAGACCTTCCCGCGCCTGAGCCACAAAAAACTCAGTGCAACCAAGCCGGGAGAGTTGGGGAAGAACAGCGTCGAGGCCCAGCCCATAGGCATCGGCCTTGACCACAGCGCCAATCGATCCGCGACGCTCGAACTGCCGCCAGTTGGCGGCAAGTGCGCCGAGATCGATCGTCAGCCGAGTCGACATCCGCAGTCAGCGGTAATCAGCGCAGGCTCTTGATATAACTGACGACGTTGTTGACTGCCGCATCGTTCGCCAGAGTTGCTGCCATCGGCGCCATCTGCCGACCGAAGGTGTCCTCCGGCGCATAACCGCGTAGCCCTTTCTTGAAGTTCTGCAGGGACCGCACCAGATACCAGTCGTCCTGTTGGGCGAGGCCAGGGCCACCCATCTGCTCCAGCCCCTCGGCCCTCTGTCCATGGCAGGCGCCGCAGACTGCGTAGGCCGCTTTGCCGGCATTCACATCCCCTTGCACCGACACCGCAGACGCCGCCGGCTTAAGTGTGGCGAGATAGGCGAGCAGGTTGTCCACCGCCGCGGGCGCCGCAACTGCACTGGTCATCGGTCGCATCTGCATGCCGAACGTATCCCCCGGCCTGGTGCCGCGATGACCGGCTTTAAAAGCATTCAACTGACGGCGCAGATACCAAGCCTCCTGACCTGCAAGCCGCGGCGCATTCATCGCCATATTGCCTTCCGCATTCTGTCCATGGCAGGCAGCACAGACGGCAAAGGCCGCTTTGCCGGCAGCAGCATCACCAGCTGCATGAGAAAAAGCCGGGATCAAGGCGCACGCCAGAGCGAGCACCATTACTTTCAGTTGGGTCATCAATTCCTCGCAGATAGATTGACTACGGCACACAACCAGACGCCAGCAAACCGCGGGCGTACACATGGTTGCAATTGTCTTATCTGCCGCTCAAACGTGTCGACTACTGACTTTCCGAACGTCGCCAGAACGCGTACCAGCGCACCTTCACTCCGGAGTCCTCATTCCGTCGAGAAGCTTGCCTTCGATCGGAGGCGAGTCCGTCTCGCCTGGCCCTTAGCTCGAACAATCCTTTCGAACCGCGGCGCCTGTCTTGATCCGACCGGCGGTCTTCGCTGACGCGTCGCGACTGTGCGGTATCAGGCTCGACGTGAACCGTGGGCTCCGTCGCCATCACCACCCCTTCGCAAAGCTGACCTTGTTTCAGGCTATCGAACTATAGTCCGGCAATCGCGAGAGAAAAAGCCTCGCAGCAGCGGCTATTTAGGCAAACTTTCTGATGAAAATACTGAGGTCTATTCGGATTACGTGACGAGCGCCCGGGCCTGCGTAACCCATTCCTGTTTGCGGATCCGGCCACGGTGAGGAAAGAGCGGGGATTCTGGATCGTCCAGCATCGTTTCATGCAGCTCGGCGAGCGACTTGACGGACTCAATACCCGCCTACTGCAACATCTGCAGCGCTTTTTCGCCAATACCCTTGATGCGCAACATAATGTGCGGCCCATCTTCGGTAGCAGCCGGTGCAGGAGGCGCAGTAGGTGCAACCACCTGCTGACTTTCGCGGAGCATGCCGATCTCGGCGACTGCATCCGCCAAACTGCCGTTGAGGATCTCCACCGTTTGTTGCAGCAGGCGGTTTCGGTTTTCGAGGGAATTCAGGTCCTTTTCGAGCCGCACCCTATCGAGTTGAAGTCGGCGGGTTTCCATGCTCTCCTCGTCAAAATCCGTCGAAAGGGCCTCTGCCTGGCGCCTGCTGGCGGCAAGAAGCCCTTCACGTTCATTCTGCAGCTGGCGGATGCGCCTTTCTGGCTGTGCGAGCGCTTCGCTACGCACCTTCAATATCTCAGTCAGTTTCGGCTCCCGCTGGCGCCGTTTGGTAATTTCCGCCCGCAGTTGGTCGATTTCCGCCTGCTCTTCGGGAGGGGTGGCTTGCATGCTCACATCCAAAAAACCTGACTGCGAACTAAAGCCCTCCTGGTTCATTCTTACCGTGGACTGTTTGGCAATTCCGCGGTGTTCTGCATAGGCTCTTCTACCTGCCGCCGTTGACGTGACTCTTGAATTCCAGCGCGGCGCCGCGATATTGCTTGGAAAGAGCATACTGTCCTCAAGGAGTGTCTGACCCATGCGCATCATCCTGTTTCTCGCAACCAACCTAGCGGTCGTGCTGGTGGCCAGCGTAACCCTGCAGCTGCTCGGATTTACCGGGATCCAAACCACAGGCGGCACCCTCGATCTGCAAGCGTTGCTGATCTTCTGCGCAATCATCGGTTTCGGTGGCTCCATAATTTCCCTGCTGCTGTCGAAATGGATGGCAAAACGCGGCACTGGTGCGCAGGTGATCGAGACGCCACGCAATGAAACGGAGCGCTGGCTGCTGGCGACCGTTGAGCGGCAAGCCAAAGAAGCCGGAATCGGCATGCCGGACGTCGCGATCTTCCCGTCGAATCAGCCGAACGCTTTTGCCACCGGCGCAAGTCGCAACAACGCGCTGGTTGCCGTCAGCACGGGCTTGTTGCAACACATGAACCGGGACGAGGTCGAAGCCGTGCTCGGTCACGAGATCGGCCATGTGGCCAACGGCGACATGGTGACGCTGACCCTCGTTCAGGGTGTGGTGAATACCTTCGTCATGTTCTTCGCCCGGATCATCGGCAGCTTCGTTGACCGGGTGATCTTCAAGAACGAAGAAGGCCACGGCATCGGCTTCTTTATCGTCACGATCGTTGCCGAGATCGTCCTGGGGATACTTGCTTCCATGATCGTCGCCTGGTTCTCGCGGCGTCGAGAATTCCGGGCGGATGTGGCGGGTGCGAACCTCGCGAGTCGACAGGCGATGATTTCCGCACTGGACCGCCTGCGCATCGCCTCCGGTCAGCCTTCAGTGCTGCCGGATACGATGACCGCATTCGGCATCTCCGGGGGGTTGCAAGAGGGTCTGCGCGCACTGTTTGCTTCCCATCCGCCACTTGAAGTTCGTATCCAGGCGCTACGCGACGCCGCTTGACCCTGGACGCCACAGACTGCGGTAATGCACCGCAGTAAGTGGGACGAAAGCATGAAGAAACGCCCGAGCTGGCCCTCTGGCCAGCTGGTTACCCTCGAACACACCTCGCGAGTACTTGACGGCAATCCCCTCGGTGATCCCGTTAGCCGGAGCTTCCCTGTGTGGTTGCCACCGGGCTATCGCAGCGAAGGGAAACGGCGCTATCCAGTGTTTTTCGGCCTGACCGGCTACACCGGTTCAGGCCCCGCCCACGTCGCCTGGAAGGCTTTTGACGAGAACGTTCCGGAGCAACTGGCTCGACTCACCGCGGAAAAGAAGATCGGCCCGATCATCGTGGTCTTCCCGGACTGTTTCACCGCAATGGGTGGGAACCAGTACATCAATTCATCCGCCATTGGCCGCTATGCGGACTATCTCATTCGGGAGCTGATTCCCTTCATCGATCACTCTTTCAACACCCGCGCTGATCGTGATGGCCGCGCCGTTTTCGGCAAAAGCTCCGGAGGATATGGCGCTATCGTTCACTCCATGCGCTACGCCAGCACCTGGGGAGCTGCCGCGTGTCACTCCGGAGATGCCTACTTCGATTTCTGTTACCGCGCTGAATGGCCGGCGGTGCTCACAGAACTCACCCGCCATCGCCAGAAGCCGCGAAAAGCGGGTGTTTATGACCTCAGTCGCGAGCAGGCCCGACTCGAGCCGGGTGTCGACGATGGCCGGGTTCGCTTGTTTCTCGATCACATCTATCGGAAACCAAGGCCTTCATCCAACGAAGTGATGACCCTCATGTTGTTGTGTATGGCGGCCACCTATGACCCCTCACCCAAATCCCCCAACGGATTTCTTCTACCTTTTGATCTCGAGACTGGCGAGCTGATTCCGGCACGCTGGAAGCGTTGGCTCGCCCATGATCCGGTGAACCTCGTCAAAGGACACACCACCAACCTGAAAACCATGCGTGGTCTCTACATCGATTGTGGCTGGATGGATCAGTTCCACATCCACTTCGGGTCGAGACAACTGTCCCGCGAACTGCATGCCGCGGGCATCAGGCACCGCTATGAGGAATTCCCCGACACTCACAGCGGCATCGACTACCGGATGGATACGAGTTTGCCCTTCCTGTACCGTGCCCTGCACTGATCCCGATAGAGCCAATTGAGAGAGCCCATGCGATTAGCCGCTGCTTTTTGGTTTGCACTGCTGTGCATCACGCCTGCCTTTGCCCTCGACGTTACCGACCACGATGCCGACAACAACGGGGTGAACATTCACTACGTGACTGCAGGTGCCAAGGCGGGTGAACGCCCGCTCGTCGTGATGATCCATGGCTTTCCTGACTACTGGTATTCGTGGCGCGCGCAGATGGCGGCGCTGGCACCCCATTTCCGCGTCGCGGCCGTCGATCAGCGCGGATACAACCAGAGTGACAAGCCTGCTGGTGTCGATCCGTATGCCATGCCGAACCTCGTCGCCGACATCGCTGCTGTAATCAAGGCGGAAGGGGTGCAACAGGCCATCGTCGTGGGTCATGACTGGGGTGGAGCGGCCGCCTGGAACGTTGCCATGTTCCGTCCGGAACTCGTCAGTCATCTAGTGATTCTCAATCTGCCTCACCCAAACGGGCTTAGTCGTGAGATCGCCACCAATCCGCAGCAGCAGAAAAACAGTGAATACGCCTTCCGGTTCCAGCAGCCGGATGCTCACAAAGCACTCACCGCTGAAGGTCTTGCCGGCTGGATTCAGGATAGCGAAGCACGCACGTTGTACGTCGAAGCATTCAAACGATCCGACTTCGAAGCAATGCTCAACTACTACAAAGCCAACTACCCGCGACCGAACAAACCCGGCGAAGCGCCACCCGCCGATGCAGCGCCTCCTGTACTTCCGAAGGTAAAAATGCCGGTGCTGCAAATCCATGGGCTCGATGATCAGGCATTGTTGCCTGGCGCGCTCAACAACACCTGGGAATGGCTGGAAAAGGACTACACGCTGGTGACGGTACCCGGCGCAGGACACTTTGTGCAGCAGGATACGAGTGATCTTGTATCCGCAACCTTGAAGAGCTGGCTACTTCAAAGGTTTCAAAACTAGACGGAGCATCTCATCCAGTGGCGTGAGCTCGATACCGAGTCTTTGCGCAGTATCAAGCGGATCGATCACATCATCGTGATCGAGCACGTCCAGCATGGCACGCGTCATCGGTGGATTTGGAAGGATCGCTTCCAGCAGTCCAACGAAAAAACGGCCGAGGCCGATGGGGAGTGACAGAGATTTCGGCGCTGTTCCCAGAATCAGGCCAGCACGACGAACCAACTCTGCGCGGGAAAGTGACTCAGGCCCCGCGAGTAACAACCGGCCAAACGCCACGTCGACTGTCGCACGAATCGCATTGACGACATCACCTGCATAGACCGGCTGTTCGCGGCTCGCCATGCGAAATCCGACGCTGAAGCCAGAAAGCGCTTTCTTGCGCAGCGCAAACGTCGCGTAGTCCGATTCGCCGAGCACCATCGGGACCTGCAGGACCGTCACCGGCAATCCACTTGCGAGCAAGATGTCTTCAGCTTTGCCTTTGGAGCGCAGGCAGGCGTTTGAATGCCCCGCTGACGACCCGAGGATGCTGACGTAGACGATACGTGGCGTCGACTCGTTCGCAGCCAACGCGTTCACGAGTGCTCGGCATGTACTCTCATGCGCATTCACATAGCTGTTCTGCAGCGTTTCGCGAATGATGCCTACGAGATGAACGACGGCGTCAGCGTGGACCAAGTGCGGTGCAAGCTCTGCGCTGTTTGCATAGTCAACCACACCGGCTTCGACTCCGAAGCTTGCGCGCAGTGCCGCTGCGGCTATGGTCGAGCGCACCACCGCCTGGAGCTCGTGGCCATCCCGCTTGAGCGTCTCGATCAAACGGACACCCAGATGCCCGTTGGCGCCGGTCACGATGATCCTTCCCACTGATGCATGCCTCCCAGTAACGGTGGAATGGTGCGCATCACCGCCAACAATGTCACGCTACGCGCCACACATACCTGCGACAGGCAAGAGAATCCTGATCCCGCAGATGCTCAACAGTACCACCATCATGACCTGGGCCAACGCCCTGACCGCAATACGTCTGCTGTGCATCGCACCGATGACGCTCGCGATTTCTAACGGTGCATGGCTGATCGCCGCAACACTCTTCACCATCGGGGTGATCACCGACTTTTTCGATGGGCCCCTCGCAAGACGACTCGGCCAATCATCGTCTTTCGGCGGGTTCATCGATCATGGCACGGACGCCCTCTTGGTGACCTGCGCCTGCACCGCTCTCGCGTGCACCGGATACATCAACAGCGTCCTGCCCGTATTGATACCGCTCGCCTTCCTGCAGTACAGCCTGGATTCGCAGGTCTTTCGCGGTCGTGCACTTCAGCCGAACCCGCTGGGGAGATGGAATGGCATCGCCTACTACGTGCTTCCGGGTGTTGTGATCGGCGCGCATGTGCCCGGTATCGGCGATCTGTTGTTGCCCGTCGCCAGCCTGTTCGCATGGGCGCTTGCTGGTTCAACCGTGCTGTCTATGGCGATGCGCGCACGCGGCTATTTCGAGCCCGATCACTGAACTTTCGTCAGAAGTTGCGCGCAAGGCCGTAGGCGAATGACTTGAACTCGTGCGAGAACGGATGCCAGAAGCCCGGCATCCGTTGGGTCATGCACATGCCGGTCAGGTTGGCGTGCGGCGCCATCCAGGAGTGAGTGCCCGCCATACCACCCCAGTGGTATTCATCACGTGAAAGCGCGGGCTCCGCGTCGGTCACGTCGGCCTTCAGGGCAAACCCAAGTCCGAACACCGTGCCCGGCATCGCCCACATCGGGAACGCGACCTGCACGCCCGGTGCCAGCTGGTTGGTACGCATCAGGGCGAGGGTCTCGGATTTGACGATCCGCGCACCGTTCCAGATTCCTCCGTTCACGACCATGCGGATGAAGGTCAGATAGTCCGCCACGGTCGAGACCAGACCGCCACCACCACTGAGCATGCGCCGTGGCCGACTGTAAGGACCGGTCACCGGATCTTCGGCGCGATTCATGCCTGGTTTCATGGGATCAAAGAGATCAACCGGCGCATACATCGACACGAAACGGCCCATCTTCTCCGGTGGTACATGGAATCCGGTATCGGACATGCCGAGCGGGTTGAAGATGTGATCCTGCAGATACTGATCAAACCGTTTGCCGGAGAGGACTTCCACTACCCGCGCGACAACGTCCGTAGCGAAGCTGTAGCGCCACTGTGTGCCCGGTTCATAAGCGAGCGGCTGGTGCGCAAGCTTGTCACAGAGCTCCTCCAGGGTTGGCTCTTCACTACCAAGCGCGTTGATCTTTGCAGCAATGTATGCGCGATCGATCACCGAGCCCGGCTCGATGAAGCCGTAGGAGAGCCCAGCGCTGTGACTGAGCAAGTGTCGCATGCGGATCGGCTCGCGTGCCGACACCGCATCCGTGGCTTCTTTGGCGTCACTGCGCAATACACGCATATCTGCGAATGCGGGAATGATGTCCGCGAGCGCGGTATCCAGCGTGAACTTGCCCCGTTCAAAGAGCTGCATGGCCGCGATCGAAGTGACGATTTTGGTGTTCGAGTACATCCGGTAGATGGCGTCAGCGATCAGGGGTCGCTGGCTCTCGAGGTCCATGTATCCGAACGTGCTGAAATCAAGGATGTCCGTGCCGCGGAGGATTAGCGTGTTGACACACGACAACAGGTTTTCAGAAACGTACCACTGCATGCGTTCGCGCAGCGGTGAAAAATCGAGATCGTGTGTTACGGTGACCAAACGGCTGTCAATGATGGTGCTCCCCAGTCAACAGAATTCGAGTATCGGCAGGCGGCACTCAATACCATTCCACAGGTGAGGCGACGCCGCAGGCCATAACTGCCTGGGATCGCCAACCAGGTCTGATCCGCCTACGGGTTCTGGATTGTCAGCCTTCGGGCTCGGAACTCCCGCTCCCCGCGCGGCGAGGCCTAGCATCAAGGTGGGCCGCAGTTTGGGCGTTGATCCGCGCGTACATTTCTTCGCGGTGGACCGGAACCGATTTCGGCGCCTTGATCCCCCGCCGGATCTGATTGCCGTTGGCCGCTACAACATAGATTTCAACTTCGTCACCGATACGGATGGCCTCCCCAGGCCGTCGGGTCAGAATGAGCATGAACCTTCCCCCAAGTTCTTATCCGTATTCGCGCGTCCCTTGCTTCTGCACTTACCCTGCTGGTCGCGAACCATCGGGTAGACCTTGTTCAGTATACCGGCTCAACTAGTCAGGGCCGCATGCCTGTTGGGGCGTTTGTGCGGAATTCTCACTCCCCTCACCTCCGACTGTAATCACTTGCGCAGAAAATTCCTCAACTGCAAGGGTTATCTAACAGTGACTCGACCGGCCTGTGGCCGGCTTTGTACCGGATGTTATGCAGCACCTTTCGGCTTCTCCAGTGATTGCATGGTCTTGAGGGCGGTAGCCACCACACTCGCCACATCACCCATCTGCGCGGGAATGATCATGGTGTTGCTGGCCTGAGCGAGACGGCCGAACTCCTTGACCCACTGTTCGGCGACACGGAGGTTCACCGCTTCCTGACCGCCGGGCTCATAGATCGCCCGCGCCACTTCGCGCAAACCCTGCGCGGTGGCCTCCGCGATCAGCCGGATCTCTTCGGCACGACCTTGCGCTTCGTTGATCTGCTTGAGCTTCTCGGCTTCAGATAGGTTGATGGTCTCCTGCTTTTCGCCTTCCGAAACGTTGATGCGCGCCTGACGATCTCCTTCTGACTGGGCGACGACAGCGCGCCGCTCGCGTTCCGCGCGCATCTGTTTCTCAAGCGCATCACGCACCGTAGTGGGTGGAACGATGTCCTTGATCTCGTAACGCAGGATCTTTACACCCCAGGGTTCAGCGGCCCTATCCACTGCTGAAACGACCTGGGCATTGATGGTTTCCCGTTCTTCGAACGTACGATCCAGTTCGATCTTGCCGATCTCGGAACGCAACGTGGTTTGCGCCAGCTGAGCTGTGGCGAAGGCGTAATTCTCAATGCCGTAACTTGCTGCACGCGAATCGACCACCTGCATGAAAAGAACACCATCCACGGCGACTGCAATGTTGTCCTTGGTGATACAGGTCTGGGACGGCACATCGATCGCCTGTTCCTTCAGCGTGTGCTTGTAGGCGATCTTGTCGATGAACGGAATCAGGATGTGAAAGCCTGCGTCCAACGTCCTGTCGTACTTTCCGAGACGCTCGATCACGAACTGCTCCCGTTGCGGAACAACACGTGCAGTCTTGAAAAGAGCAGCCACCACGAAGAGCAGTAGCAGCAGAAGGAGAATTCCACTGAAATCCATCACTCACCTCCAAATCGGAATCAAGTCCGGTTCAAACCGGGAAAGAGCGTTTTGCTCAGACTTTTTCAACGATGAGCACGATGCCATCGCGGCTGGTGATTCGCACAACCGCACCTGCGGTCAACGTGGGTTCCGCGGATCGTGCCTGCCACGCAGCGCCGCGAAAATCGATCCGGCCTCGCCCCCGATCCTGTTCACTGAAGCCGTCGATCACCCGTGCTTCGAAACCAACAAAATCTTCATCGACGCCGGCATCAGCAACGTCCCCTTTAAGCATCCGTCGGAAGTGCGATCGTAATCCGAACAACAGCGCGAGTGAGACGATCACAAAGAAAAGGTAGTGCAGCCCGCTCTCTGTTGGCAGACCGAGCCAGATCGCAAGACCGGTCAAAATCGCACCGGCGCCAAAAAAGACCACGACGAAACTGTTCAGGAAAAGCTCGGCGATCATCACGCCAAAGCCGATGACAATCCACCAGACAGCTATGCCCATCTCTATTCTCCGGGTCGGATTGATGCAGTGTCGCCAAGGGGTCGATCGCTGTAAACGACTATCTCAAGCAATCGCGTCATCACTTCCGCACCGCGCTCGAGATTCTGGACCGAAATGCGTTCGTTGTTACCATGCACGCCGCGCATGTCTTCCGGCTCGAAAACAAAGGGCGAGTAGCCATAGGCGGTGATGCCGCGATCACGAAAAAAATGGCTATCGGTGAACCCGCCGGCCACCGTGGTGATGACCGGTGCCTTGAACACCGCTTCACTGACCGTACCAATGGCCCGGAAGACCTCGTTCTGTGTATTGCTGATCGCTGGCGTAAAGCTCATCAGCGTTTCGATCTGCACGTTTTCATCGGCGATGATGGTGGTAAGCCCGGCAATAAATTCTTCCGGGTTCTGATCCGGCAGGAGTCGACAATCGAGCTCTGCGGACGCTCGTGCCGGAACGACGTTGATCTTCGACGAGCCCTCGAGCCGCGTAATCGAGCAGGTGTTACGCAGCAACGAGTGAGTGCCGGGATCTTCGAGCTGCAAGCGCATCATGAAATCAGGATCTTTCACCGAAACCGCAATATTCGCGAGCTGCGCAGCAAGACGGCTGTCGGTCTGATACGGGGATATGGACTCGAGCATGTTCTGCACTTCGGGAATAAGCCGTGGTGCGAATCGGGTATCGCCGATGCGCTTTGTCGCGCGAACCAGCCGAGTCACTGCCGTTTCAGGTTGAGGTGCCGACCCGTGCCCTGGTCGGCCGAACGCGGTCAGTCTGAGCCACAACGGGACTTTCTGGGTGATCTCGACCATCACCACGGTCTTGTCGCCAAACGCCCGCCCCGTACCTCCCTCGTTCAGCACATAACCGACACCTGCGAAGGTCTCCGCATGGTTCTTGAGGAGCCAGCCGGCGCCGTACTCCCCACCAGCCTCTTCATCCGCCGTGGCAACGAACCAGACATCCCGATTGAGGGGTTTGCCGGTTTTGGCAAGCTCAAGAAAAGCAGCCAACTGCACGATGCCAAGCCCCTTCATATCGATCGCACCACGGCCATACACATGGCCATCGCGTATCTCGCCGGACAACGGGGCTGTATTCCAGAACGACAGATCCGCCGGCACCACATCGATATGGTTGAGCAACATCAACCCTGGGGCATCACCGCCTTCGAGCTTCGCCCAGAGGTTGCCGCGACCCGGCGCGGACTCTCCACGCTGATAGGGAATGCCCGCCGCATCGAGATATTTCACGAGGTAGTCAACGCCTCGGCTTTCATTGCCTGGAGGATTGACCGTGTCGACCTTGAGATAACCGGACAACAT